>JAQUNT010000123.1 GCA_028717525.1 Elusimicrobiota bacterium | reverse complement strand
TCCCCCTGGGGCCGCTCAAGATCGCGGGGGCCCTGGCCTTGGCCGCGCTCTTCTCGTTCTTGCTGGTCAGCATCGGCCTGGGCATCGGCGCGCGCATGAACAGCATGGAGGGCTTCGGCCTGGTCATGAACTTCCTGACCTGGCCGATGTTCTTCTTCGGCGGCGCCCTCTTCGACCTCACGCAGAGCGGGCCGGCGCTGCGCCTGGCCGCGTATGGCGACCCCTTCACCTACTGCGTCGACCTCATGCGGTGGGTCCTGCTCGGCTGGAGCGTGCTCCCGGTCGGTCTGGACCTGGCCGCGGTGCTGTCCTTCTGCGCGGCCACGGGCGCCTGGGGCATCGTCTCCTTCGGAGGACTCCAGCAGACCCGTTGAGCCTTATTGACAAAGGGCGAGGTCTCCGCTAGACTTTATCAAGCCGATGAGGGGTCTGCGCCGAGCCTGCTGCGTACTCTTCCTGCTGCCTGCCTCCGCCGGGGCCATCCCCCCGGAGATGGACCGCCAGCTGCAGGGCGCCTTGGACCTGCTCTATGCCATGAAGTGGCAGGAGGCCGACGCCGCGGTCCAGGGGGTCATCGCCATGGCTCCGGACCATCCCTACGGGCATTTCGGGCTGGCCGCGGTCTCCATGATCCATTACATCTACGGCGTCGAGCAGGCCGACCCCGCCCTGCTGGAGACCTTCACCGAGCGCACCGACGACGCCATCGTCAAGGGCACGGCCTGGGTCAAGAAGCATCCCCAGGACGCGGAGGGCTTCATGGCCTTGGGCGCGGCCTACGGGGTCTCGGCGCGGCTCATGGCCGTGCGCCACAGATGGCTCAAGGCCTATTGGCACGGCCGCACCGCGGTCGCGCACCTCAAGAAGGCGGCGCAGCTGGACCCCTCCATGGGTGATCCCTGGCTGGGCCTGGGCATGTACGACTACTATTCGGACGCCTATCCCCGCGTCGCGCGCGTCCTGGCCAAGCTCGTCCTGCGCGGCAACCGCTCGCGGGGCGTGGCCGAGCTCAAGCGCGCCGCGGAGGCCGGGACCTTCAGCCAGATCGTCTCCAAGATGATCCTGGTGGAGATCTTCCTGGAGGACCAGTGGGGGCTGCGCGACCCGGACCAGGCCGTCAGGCTCAGCGCCGAGGTGCGCCAGCGCTATCCGGATTCCGCCATGGTGCAGGACATCGATTTCGTGGCGAATTACGAGGCCGCTCGCTACCCCGAGGTGTTGGCCGATGTGGACAAGTTCCTGGAGAGGGCGCGGCGCGGCGAATACGACCCCCTGCAGCTGGCCAAGGCCCTGGTCATCCAAGGGACCACCCTCTGGGCCGCGGACCGCCGCGAGGAGGGACTGGCGGCCCTGCGCGCCGCGGCCGAGGTCCGCGTGGACGGCAAGGCCACCCGCTGGGGCGTCTGGGCCGAGATCCGCGCCGGCAACCTCCTCGACCTCATGGGCCGGCGCCCGGAAGCCCTCGCGCTCTACCAGGCCGCGGCGGGCGAGCCCGACCTCTGGGACCTGCGCCAGTTCGCCAAGGCCGGCCTGCGCGCTCCCTGGACGGACGCCTATCCGGGGCACATCTCGCCCTTCGGCGCGTAATTGATATACTGACGCGATGGCCAAGCCCTGGACCGTCGAGGACAGCGCCAAGCTCTACAACGTCGAAGGCTGGAGCCTGAAGTACTTCGACATCAACGCCGAGGGCAACCTCATCGTGCACCCGCGGCGCACGGCCGACCTCTCCATCGACGTCAAGAAGGTGGTCGACGACGTCATCGCGCGGGGCATCCGCCTGCCGGTGCTGTTCCGCTTCCAGGACATCCTGCGCCACCGCGTGACCCTGCTCAACGAGAGCTTCCGCAAGGCCATCGAGGACCATAAGTACAAAGGCCGCTACTACGGCGTCTACCCCATCAAGGTCAACCAACTCTGCGAGGTGGTCGAGGAGATCCTCGACGCGGGACAGCCCTACCAATACGGGCTCGAGGCCGGCAGCAAAGGAGAGCTCCTCGCCGTATTGGCCATGAACGGGCCGGAGTCGCTGACCATCCTCAACGGCTACAAGGACGAGTCCATGATGCGCCTGGCCCTGCTGGGCGTCAAGCTGGGCAAGAAGGTCATCGTGGTCATCGAGAAGCCCAGCGAGATCCCGCTGCTGCTCAAGGCCTCCCGGGACATGGGCGTGCGGCCCCTCATCGGCCTGCGCTCCAAACTGCAGACCCAGGGCACGGGCCGCTGGAAGTACTCCTCGGGCCACTCCTCCAAGTTCGGCCTGACCTCGCCGGAGCTCCTGGCCGCGGTGGAGACCCTCGCGGCCGCGGGCATGCTCGACTGCGTCAAGCTCCTGCACTTCCACATCGGCTCGCAGATCTCCGACATCCAGATCATCAAGGACGCGGTCAAGGAAGGCGCCCGCGTCTACGCCAAGCTGCGCAAGAAGAAGCTCGACATCGAGTACCTCGACTGCGGGGGCGGGCTGGGCGTGGACTATGACGGCACGCACACGGCCGTGGACAGCTCCACCAACTACACCCCGCGCGAATACGTCAGCGGCATCGTCTACAGCATCAAGGAGGTCTGCAAGCAGGAGAAGGTCCCGGAGCCCAACATCGTGACCGAGTCGGGCCGCTCCATCGTGGCCCACCACTCCTTGATGGTGGTCGACGCCGTCGGGATCATCGAGTCCGGAGCCGCCCCCATCGAGCTGGCCCAGACCGACAAGGAAGCCGAGCCGGTCACGGAGATGCGGGAGACCCTCCAGGACCTCAACCCCAAGAACCTGGCCGAGAGCTACCACGACGCGGTGCAGCGCCGCGAAGAGGCCTTCTCCATGTTCAAGCTCGGCTACCTGGAGCTCGAGGACAAAGCCAAGGTCGAGAACCTGTTCTGGCGGATCTGCATGGAGATCGACAAGCATCTGCCCAAGGCCAAGTACATCTCGGAAGACATCCTGGACATGCTCAAGACCGTGCGCTCCCAGTACCTGTGCAACTTCTCGGTCTTCCAGTCTTTGCCCGACTCCTGGGCCATCGGCCAGCTCTTCCCCATCATGCCCCTGCACCGGCTGGCCGAGGAGCCCAACCAGCGCGCGGCCTTGGTGGACATCACCTGCGATTCGGACGGCAAGATCGTCCAGTTCGCCGGCCACCGCAAGACCGGCGGGGCCCTGCCTCTGCATCCCCTGCGGCCGGGCGAGCCCTACTACCTGGGCTTCTTCCTGATGGGCGCCTACCAGGCGACCATGGGCGACATCCACAACCTCTTCGGCCGCTTGAACGAGGTGCACGTCTTCGAGGACAAGGACGAGCCGGGCGGCTACTACCTCGAGGAGGTCGTGCACGGGCAGAAGGTCAAGGACGTGCTCACCAGCGTGCAGTACCTCGACGCGGAGCTCATCAAGATGATGAAGGACCAGATCGAGAACCTGGTCAAGGCCGGGACCATCAAGCCGCGCGAGGGCGTGGAGTACCTCGACCAGTACGAGGCGGCCATGGAGCACTACACCTACATCGACCGCAACGCCATGCGGGTGCCTGATGAGGCTCCCGCGCCCGCCCCGGCTCCGCCGGCTCCCGCCAAGGCGGCCTGACCTGGGCCTTTAGGCCCATCCTCCGTCGGGACCTTCGGCCTTTGCCGGGGGGCCTTTGGTCCCATATAAACATGGCATGCGCTCCTGGTCCCTGCTCCTGGTCTTGGGCCTGCCCGCGGCCGCGTGGAGCGCCGATGCGGCTGCGGACCCCGGGTTCGTGGTCAAGGTGGGAGACACCGAGATGAGCGCCACGGCCCTGGCGCAGGGCCGCGGCGAGGCGGATGTGAAGGACTTCGAGTCCTTCCTCCTGGTCAACATGGCGCGGCGGGGGGTCTGCCTGGACAAGCTGGGCGCGGCCTTCTACGAGCGCCTGCGCCGCGTCCTGAGCCGGGCCGCGGAGGAGAACCCCACGCGCTTGCGCTACTTCGTCCTGGCCGCGCCCCGGTTCAGCGAGAAGCAGGTCACGGATGTCTTCGTGGTGCTCCGGGACGCGCCGGACGACTTCTCCCGCTACGTGGAGGCGCAGGTGCGCTTCTTCACCCCGCAGGCCTCGGCCGGGCCGGCCGAGGCCGAGACCTCCGAAGAACCTCCGGCCCTGCGCGAGGAGCAGGTCTCCGAGGCGGCCATCCGGGAGTACAACCGCTACATGGCGCACTGCCCGGTCATCTGGGTCTCGGACGGCAGCTCAGGCGCGCCTCCGGCGCAGTGCGGCTACCGGGCCTTCGACCTGCAGGCGGCCTTCACCCGGGTCATGGGCGACGCTTTCGGCGGCGGGACCAGGCCCGCCCCGCCCGCGGTCTCGGCCGGCGGGGCCTTCCAAGTCGTGGGGCCCGCCGAACCGACGTCCCGCTGAGCCCGCGGCCGGCCTCCGGCATTATGGTAACATGGCTGGCCATGCGGGCCTGGTACTCCGTCCTGGCCTTCCTCGGGGCCTTCCTCCTGTTCCAGATCGAGCTGGTCTGCGGCCAGCTCGTGCTCCCGATCTACGGCGGGGGCTACCAGGTCTGGACCACCTGCCTGCTCTTCTTCCAGGGCCTCCTGCTGCTGGGCTACCTCTACGCCCACTACCTGCCCCGGCTCCTGAGGCCTGGGACCTTCCTCAGGCTGCATCTGGCCCTGCTGGCCGCCGCGGCCGTGCTCATGCCCTGGCGCTTCCCGGCCCAGGCCTGGAGCGCGCAGCCGGCCCTTGACCTGCTCCTGCGCCTGTCCGTGTTCCTGGGCCCGCCCTTCCTCCTGCTCTGCGCGACCGCGACCATGACCCAGGAGCTCTACGCGCGGACCGCTCCCAACGGCCCCCGCAGCCCATACTCCATCTACGGCTGGTCCAACCTGGGCTCCGTGCTCGGCCTGCTCTCCTATCCCCTGGCGCTCGAGCCCGCCTGCGACCTGAGGACCAGCTATCGGATCTGGCGCCTGCTCCTCGTGGCCTTCATCGCGGCCTTCCTGCCTCTGCTCAGGCACAGGTACGGGGGACTCCCCGAGGGACCCGGCCGGCAGGCGCGGGCGCCGGCGGAGGGGCTGCTCTGGCTGCTCCTTCCGGCGACCACCTCGGCGGCGCTGGTCACGGTCACCAACTACGTCAACACCATGACCTCCCCCATGCCCTTGACGTGGATGGTCCCGCTGCTCATCTACCTTCTGACCTTTGCGGCCTACTTCCTGGAGACCCCGGGCAAGAGGCATATCCTGAGCGGGGCCTTCGTGCTCTGCGCCGCCGCGGCCCTCATCCTCTTCAAGGCTCCCTGGGCGACCGAAGGCCTCCGGATCGTGGTCCTGGCGAACCTGGCCTTCCTGCTGGGCTGCCTCTTCCTGCACCGGGAGCTCTACGGGCTCAAGCCCGGGCCCGCGCTCCTTTCGCGCTACTACATCGGCATCGCGGCCGGCGGGCTGCTGGGCACGGCCCTGATCTGCCTGGGCCTGCCCATCCTGGCGCGGCACCTCTTCGCGCGCTACGCGGACCTCGACGCGGTCCTCATCCTGTTCGCGGTCAGCGCGGCGCTCCTGTTCGGCGCGCGCCGGCTGCGGGGCGGCTGGGGGTACGGCGTGGCCGCGGCCATCCTGCTGCTGGGAGTGCTGGTCTCCAACCGCCCGACCCCGGGCCTGAGGACCGTGGAGGCCCTGCGCAACTTCTACGGGGTCTACCACGTGAAGGACGACCTGGCCGCCGGGGTGCGCACCATGAGCCACGGGGCCACGCCCCACGGCAAGCAGTACCTGGCCGAGCCCCAGAGGGGCGTGCCCCTGCTCTACTACGGGGCCAACTCCCCGGTGCGCGACGTGTTCGCCCTGGCGGGGACCCTCCGGGACGCGGCCGTGGTGGGCCTGGGCGCGGGGGACCTGCTGCCTTACGCCCGCGCGGGCAGCCGCTGGACCCTCTTCGAGCTCGACCCGGACGTGGTGGCCATGGCGCGCCGGCACTTCACCTTCCTGGCGGACAGCCGGGCCGAGCTGCGCCACGTGGCGGGCGACGCCCGCCTGACTTTGGCCGCGGAGCCGCCCCGGAGCCTGGACCTCATCGTGCTGGACGCCTTCAACGGCGCCAACATCCCCTTCCACCTCCTGACCCGGGAGGCCATGCTCCTGTACCGGGACAAGCTCCGGGAGGGAGGCCTGCTGGCCGTGCACTGCTCCAGCAACCACTTCGACCTCGCCTCCGTGCTCGCGGCCGGAGCCGGCGCGGCGGGCTTGGCGGGCTTCGCCAAGGAGGCCGGCCCCGCGGCCGGCGCGGACAGCCCCCATCTCAACCGCTCGCAGTGGTTCGCCGCCACCGCCGACCCGGGCTGGGCCGCGAGGCTGAGCGGAGCCGGCTGGACGCCGGTGCGGGCGGACCGGCGCTTCCTGTGGAGCGACGGCCGCAAGAACATCTTCCGGGCCCTGCGCTTCCAGTGAGCGCCGCGGGTCAGGGCAGGTAGCCGAACTCCTTCAGCGCGCGCGGGTCCTTGCGCCAATTCTTGCGCACCTTGACCCAGAGCTCCAGCTCCGCGGGCCGGCCCAGGAAGTCCACGATGCCCTGCAGGGCCTGGTCCCGCAGCCGGCGCAGGGCCTGGCCGCCCTTGCCGATGATGATGCCCTTCTGGGTGTCGCGCTCCACGTAGAGCAAGGCGTCGATCTGGTCCGGCGCCCCGGGGACCTCGCGGAAGCGCTCGATGACCACGGCCGTGGCATGGGGGATCTCCTCGCCGTAGAGCTCGAAGACGGCCTCGCGCACGAGCTCAGCCGCAAAGAATCGCTCGTAGCGGTCCGTGAACTGGCCCGGCTCGTAGAAGGGCGGGGACTCCGGCAGCAGCTCCACGATCTTGCGCAGCAGTTCCTCGACGCCCTGTCCCTTGAGCGCGGAGAGCTTGAACGAGGCCGCGGGCTTGACCGCGGCCGCGTAGGCCTGCAGGGCCCGCTCGTGGTCG
>JAQUNT010000122.1 GCA_028717525.1 Elusimicrobiota bacterium | reverse complement strand
CCAGGGCGGTGAGGTTCTCGCGCACCGCGCCGGCGGGCAGGGCCTGGGCCGCCGCCATGATCTTGGCCGCGTCGGCCGGGGTGTCGAGGGTCTCGGGCAAGGTCACGCCCGCGGCCTGGATCTTGTTGATGAGGTCCACCACGGGGTGGGCGGCCACGGCCTGCGGCATGGCGATGGGCCCCTGGGCCGCGGCCTGCGTCACGGCCACGGTGGGAGCGGGCATGTCCTTGAGCACCCCCGCGCTGAGGCTGGAGCCGAGGTTCATGGAGCCCAGGTTGACGTTGAGCGGGACCGTGACCACGCCCGCGGCCCCGGCCAGGTTGCCGGAGACGGCGGAAGCGCCGGTCTGCGCACGCGCCACGGTGCCGGCGGCCGCTGCGGGGCCGGGCAGCCAGAGGGCCAAGGCGAGTACGACCGCGAGGGCTCGGGTGGCGGTGGTGCTGGAGTTCTTCATAATAGGCTCCTTGGTCATGGCACGGCGCTGAGCGTATCCCATGCTCCTATGATTATAGGGTTATCCCTAGGTGCTTTTGATGGGCCGATTGGGCTCAGCCAGGCCGTAAATAGGCCCACCGTCGCATAGAACGATGGGCCTAACCCGGGTGGGAAGCTTGGTCCTAGGGCCTGGCCGCCAGCAGCTCCATGGCCTTCTCCAGGACCGGGTCCGCCACGCGCGGCCCCTGCGGGGAGCCGCCGCCGACCTCGCGCAGCAGCTGCCTCAGGACCGCTTTCTCCTGGTCCTCGGTCATGTCGACCGCGTGGTCGGGGACGATGCCGCCCGTGCCCTTGATCTTCTCCTTGGTCTCCGGGACCCGCTGGTTGTCGATGTTGCGGTCGTTCGGGGTGTACCAGCGGCCGATGGTGAGCTTGAGGGCCCGGCCCTGGGCGTCGGGCATGATGGTCTGCATGGAGCCCTTGCCGTAGGAGCGGCTGCCCACGATGACCGCGCCGCGCACGTCCTGGATGGCGCCGGCCAGCAGCTCGCTGGCCGAGGCGGAGTTGCCGTTGACCAGGACCACCAGCGGCATGTCCTGGAAGCGGCCGTCGCCCGCGGCCACGTTGCGGTACATCTCCGTGCCCTGCTTCTTGAAGGCCACGATCTTCTGGCCGTCCTTGAAGAAGGAGGCCACGATGGAGGAGACCGAGTCCACGCTGCCGCCCGGGTTGTTGCGCAGGTCCAGGACGAGCTTCCGGGCGCCCTGCTCGCGCAGGCTCAGCACCGCGGCGAAGATCTCCTTCTCGCAGTCCGGGCTGAACTGGCCCAGGTAGATGTAGCCCACTCCCGGGGCCGCCATCTTGCTGTAGACGTTGCGGGTCACGACCTGGCCCCGGGTCACGGTGATGTCCTGGGGCTGGCCGCCGCGCTCGACGCTGATGCGCACGGGCGTGCCCTTCTGGCCGCGGATGGCCTTGATGCGCTCCTCGGCGGTGGCGGCGGGCTTGCCGTCCACGGCCGTGATCTTGTCGCCGGACTTGAGGCCCGCCTTCTCGGCCGGGCCGCCGGGGATGACCGTGTCGATGACCGCGGAGCCGGACTCCTCGAAGATCACCCCGATGCCCACGAAGGTATTGTGCTCGAGGTCCACGAAGGCCTTGTACTCGTCGGCGGTCCAGTACACGGAGAAGGGGTCGAGCAGCTTCTCGGCCGCGGCCTTGATCATGGCGGTGACCGTATCGCTCCAGTTGGGCTTGACGCTGTCATAGACCTTCTTGGCGACCTCGCCCATGAGCTCCACGGCCTTGTCCCAGGACGAGGCCGGGATGGGGTCCACCCAGCTGCGGTCGATCCGCACCAGGTTGCCCATCAGGCGCATGACGTCCTTCTGCACGGGTGTGCCGGGCAGGGCCTTCACCATGTCGAGCAGTCCCTGCACGTGGGCCTGGCTGAGGTGCGGCGGCGGCGCCTGGTCCGAGTCGGAGTAAGCGGGGTTGGGGATGCTGCGGTAGGTGCCTTGCACCAAGGCGTCCATCCGGAGCTGGACCTCCCGGCGCTCCGCGTCGTTCTGGCGCAGCACCGAGACCAGCTTCTGGAGGAGGCCCTGCACCGCGCCGCCCAGCTCCTTCTCGGCCCGGGACCATTGCGCGGGGGTGACCCGGCCGGAGCGCAGGGCCTGCAGCAGCTGGGCCTGGCTCATGGGCTGGTTGTCCAAGGTGAAGCCCGCCCCGGCCTGCAAACGGCCTTGCTCGTCGAAGCCGTACTGCACGATGAGCCCGAACCGGCCCGAGCGCACGCGGCCGACCTCGGCCTCGTAGGCTGCCATCCGCTTGGCCGCCGCGGCCTCGTACTCTCTGTACATGGCCGAGGCTTCCGGGGAGAGGGCGGCGGCGGACTCTTCGCCGCCCAGGGGCCCCATCTCGTCGGAGTCCTTGGCCTGGGAGCTGTTCTCGAAGACCCGGTCGAGGGTCTTGGCCACGGTCTTGGGATCGGAGACGGCCTCGCTCAGAGCCGTCACGGCCTGGCGGACCGGGCCCGCGGGCATGGATTCGGCGAGAGACTGGGGAGCGGCCTGGGCCATGGGCGCGGCGGCCGCCGGGGCGGCCAGGGCCAGGGACGCGGCCTGGGCCGCGGGAACGGCTGAGATGACGGATCGGATGGAGCCCTGGACCGGGACCACGGTCGGGACCGCGGCCATGGACTGGAGGCTGGCCTTGCCCAAGGAGGCCTGCAGGAGCGGGCCGGCCAGCTGCCCGGGAGCCGCGGCGGCCATGGCCGCGGCGCCGATGGGCAGGATCGGGGAGCCTGAGACCTGGATGCGGGCCACGCTGGCCGCGAAGGAGGGTCCGGGCAAGGCGAGGAGGAAGGCCAGGACCGCGGCGATGGCTCTCGTGTTGATCATCATAAGTTCGCTCCTTTGCTGACTAGGAGTATAAGGGTCTTAGGCGGGGAGCGGCTGGGCCCAAGGGGCTCTCACGGGGAGGGAAACGGCCTAGGAGCCTGTGGGGCGATGGTCCTACTGCAGGGAAGCGCTCTGGAACACCACGGCCAGGCTGTTGGCGTCATCCGAGGAGGCCAGGTAGGGAGTGAGCTCCGTGGCCGAGCTCTGCGCGGCCCTGGGCAGGATGATGCCGCGCTGGGCGCCGGGCACGGCCTTGCCGTCCTCCACGAAGGCCTGGAACACCAAGGCCGGCGTACCGATGTCCTCCGGGTGGAGGTCCACGGCCTTGGCGAAGCGCTTGGGCTCTATGCGGCACTCGGCCACCACGGAGAGGCGGCCGTCGAACAGCTTGCTGACGCTGGCGGAGAGCCCTCGGGAGGCCTTGCACGAATAGTCCCACCGGCTGCCGTCCTTCTTGACGATGCGCACGGACAGGCGCGAGCTCCTGGCCAGGCCCAGGCCCTCGAGGTCGAACTCGAAGTCCGCCTGGTAGGAGCGCCAGCCGAAGCGGTCGTAAAACTCCACGTGCTGGCCCAAGGGCATGAACTCCCCGGTGTCGCGCAACTCGAAGTCGTGCGCCGGCGCCGGGGCCGCGAGTCCGAAGAAGACGGCGAGGATGAGCGGGTTCACTCCGTTTTCTTTGTAGCAGTCCCCTGCTACGGATTTATTGCGGGTCTTGGCCGACTCGGCGCAGGCCCTCGTACAGGACGAGGGCCGCGGCTGTGGAGAGGTTGAGGGAGCGCACGGCGCTGGTCTGGGGGATGCGGAAGAGGCTTTGGGAGTAGCGGCGCAGCGCGGCCTCGGGCAGGCCGCAGGATTCTCCGCCGAAGATGAGGTAGCTGTCCTCGCGGTAGGGAGCGTCTCGGAAGCTGGGCTTGGCCTTGGTGCTGAAGGCCAGGACCGAGGCCCCCTCGGGGAGGCTGGACAGGAAGTCCGGGAAGCTGTCGTGCACGTGGAGCCGGAGCTTGGACCAGTAGTCGAGGCCGGCGCGCCGTATCTCCTTGCCGCCGATCCGGAAGCCCAGGGGCTTGATAAGGTGCAGGGCCGCGCCCGCGGCGACGCAGGTGCGGCCGATGTTGCCGGTGTTCCAGGGGATCTCGGGCTCGTAGAGGACGATCCGCACTTTAACGCCGCAAACCGTCCAGAAAATCCGCCAGGAGGCGGTTGAACCGGGCGGGAGCCTCCACGCTGCTCAGGTGGCCGGCGCCGGGGATGAGGCAGAACCTGGCCCCCGGGATGGCCGCCGCCATGGCTTGGCCTTCTAACGGAGGGGTGAGGCTGTCGTGCTCGCCGGCCAGGACCAGGGCCGGGACCCGAATCCTGGGCAAAGCTGGCGTGGTGTCGCTGCGGCTCATGATGGCCCGGGCCGCGAAGCAGACCCCTGCGGGCTGGTTGCGCAGGATGGCGCTGCGGGCGGCGGCCACGCAGGGGGCGTTGGCCGCGAGGGCCTGGGGCGAGAACATCTTCTTGACGAAATCACGGGCGAAGGGCTGGAGCCCGTCTTGATCGATGCTCGAGATAGCGGCTGCCCGGTTCTGCCTGGCGGTCTCGGTGTCCGCCTGGCTGCGGGTGTCGGCCAGGATGAGGGCTTTGACCCGGGCGGGCTCGCGCTCCGCGGCGCGCAGGGCGATGTAGCCGCCCATGGAGAGGCCGCAGAGAGCGGCTTCGGGGATGGACAGGCCGTCGAGCAGGCGGATGAGGTCATCGACCAAGGTCTCCATGGCCGCCGAAGCGCCGCCAACCGGGCTGCGGCCCAGACCGCGGACATCGTAGGCGATGGCGCGATAGCGGTGTTCCAAGGCCCGGACCTGCGGCTCCCACATGGAGTGGTCGAAGGGGAAGCCGTGGATGAAGACCACGGGCAGCCCTTCGCGCGGGCCGGAGTCGACGCAGAAGGCCTCAGCCATGCGGGTTTGTGAACTTTATGAGGGTCAGACCCCTATTGTAGCACGCGCAGTTCTTCCTGGTGGCGCCGCAGCTCCTCGGCCGCGGCCGCCACCGGGACCTGCTTTCGGCGCAGCGCCTCGGCCAGGCGCGCGTCGTCCCAGGGCAGCAGGAAGCGGTACTCGTGCGCGGCCAGCCAGTCCGGGGGCACCGCCCGCCGGGCCACGAACAGGATGGCCGCGTCGTCCCAATACACCACGGCCCAGCGCCGCGGCGGCATGTAGGAGTCATACCAGGGCCTCCGCCCCGCGAGCGTCACCCCGTAGTTCAGCATGAGCGCTCCGTCGAGACGCTCCCGCTCCATGAAGGCGCCCCAGAGCTCAGGGCTGGCGAAGGCTTCCTGGACCCGGGCCAGCTGGTCGTGGAAAATGTAGCGGCCGTCGCAGAAAGGGCGGTACCAGGGCCGCAGACGCCAGCCCAGGTACCCCCCCCAGGCCCAGGCGTTGTAGAGCCGCAGTCCCGCGAAGACCCGCCGGTGCGGCGCCATGAACTCCGCCGCGGAATACGGCACGTAGAGATAGTTGAACACCCCGCGCCCCCAGAAGATCCTCGGCAGCAGCCAGACCGAGAAGACCGCGCCCAGGACCAGGACGCAGGCCGCGGCCCGCCTCAGCCAGGCGCTGCCGTCCCAGCCCGCCTCGCGCGCGGTCAGGAAGATCGCGGCCACCGCGGCGGGGGTGAAGAGCAGGGAACTGCGCTGATGCCTCAGCGCGGCCAGGCAGAGCAGGATCGCGAAGGCGGGCAGGGCCAGAGACGGGCTGCGGTCCTGCCGGCGGCGCCACAGCGCTGCCGCGGTCACGGCGACCAAGGCCCCGGCCGTCGGCCAGAAAGGCCAGTAGGCGGTCTGCAGGACGTTCATGGGCGACCACTCGACGATGTTGCGCTCCAGGTGCCCGATCATGCTCCAGTGCTCCCAGAGCACCCGGTGCGGCCCCCAGCCGTACGGGTTGCAGAGGCTGCCCAAAGCCCCGGCCGCCAAAGCCGCGGCATGAGCGCGGGCCTGCGGCCAGTCTCTCCTCAGCGCGGCGCAGGCGGCGTAGCAGAGCAGCAGAGCCAGGCCCAAGGCGAAGCCCGCGTGCAGGTCCGCCCAGACGGCGAACCAGGCGCCGACGCCGAGCAGCCGGCGCCAGGTCCAGGACAGGGGCGAGCCGGACTCCAGATGGAGCAGGAGCCAGGAGAACAGGAGCAAGGAGAACAGGTCCGAGCGGATGTCGGAATAGGCCAGCACGTTGACGGCCCAGATGGCCAGGGCCGCGGGCAACAGGCCCTCGGCCACGCCGCGGGACCGCAACAGGCGCAGCAGAGGCAGCCAGGAGACCACCAGCAAGGAGAGCTTGAGGTACCAGAGCCCCAGCATCCCGCCGCAGGCGTAGACGCCCTGGTAGACGAGCTGCGCCAGCCACTCGAAGTCCACCCAGGGCCGGCCGGCCTTGGTGAAGGAAAGGAAATCCTCCCGCGGCAGGGCGAGGTGCTCCAGGATCCAGCGCCCGGCGCTGAGGTGCCAGAAGAGGTCCGGGTTGAAGAGCGGGAAGCAGAAGGCGGGCGCGGCGCAGACGAGCGCCAGGCCCCACCAGAAGCGGTCCGCGCCGCCGCGCGCCGTGGCCACGCGCTATCATACCATGCTACGATACCCCCATGGCCAGATCGATCCCGGAGGCGGGAATCAACCTCTTCCAGTTCATCTACGTCCTGCTCGACGAATACCAGCGCCGCTCCGGCCTGCCCGCGCTCAACCTCTCTTTGGGAAACCCCGACGGGATCCCGCCCGAGGCCCTGCGCCGCCTGGAAGCGGATTTTTGCGCGGACCCGGGCTACGACTACCACACCTACGCCGAGGACAAGGACCTGCTCGGCTTCTGCGACGGCATGGTCGAGCTCCACGGCCGCATCAGGTACAAGGAGCACCCCCACCTGCACGCCACGCCCATCGCGGGCATCAAGGGCGCCACAGCCCTCGTCCCCTTGGCCTGCGGCCTGCACCTGCCGGACCAGCGCCGCCGCGCGGGCTTCGCCATGGCCTCCAACCTCCCGGCCTACGACGTGTCCGGCACCTGGTGCGGCTCGTACCTCGGCGCCCGGCGCGTGGTCTGGCCCCTCTACTCGGGGGAGAACATGC
>JAQUNT010000121.1 GCA_028717525.1 Elusimicrobiota bacterium | reverse complement strand
GAGGGGCGTCGGAGAGAACCTCAACATCGCCAAGGGGAAGTGCTACTCCCTCCTCGACCTCAGCGCGGTCATCGAGGACATCGTGGGACGGCGCCTGGAGGGCCGGCATCACCCAATGCGGAGGGGGGACGTGCGCAAGACCTACGCGGACATCTCCAAGGCCCGCAAGCTGTTGGGCTACAAGCCCGTGATGGGGCTCGAGCCCGGCCTGCGCGACACTTGGGACTATTTCGTCGAGCGCTACTTCCGCGGCCGAAAGACGGCCGTCGCCGCCTAGATGCGCCTGCTGGTCACCGGGGGGCTGGGCTTCATCGGCTCGAACTTCATCCGGCACATGCTGGCCGCGGACCGGCGGGCCCGCGTCGTCAACCTCGACCTGCGCACCTACGCGGGCAACCCGGCCAACCTGGCCGACCTGTCCCGGCATCCCCGCTACCGCTGGGTCAGGGGCGACATCGCGGACCCCAAAGTCGTCGACCGGTGCATGAAGGAAGCCGAGGCCGTGGTCCACTTTGCGGCCGAGACCCACGTGGACCGGTCCATCCTCGACGCCTCGGTCTTCCTGCGCACCAACGTCATCGGCACGCAGGTCCTCCTGGACGCGGCCCTGCGCCGCAGAGCCGGCCGCTTCCTGCACGTGAGCACCGATGAGGTCTACGGCAGCGTGGCCCGGGGGCTCTCCCGGGAGGGCGACCGCCTGGAGCCCAACAGCCCGTACGCCGCCTCGAAGGCCGCCTCGGACCTGCTGGTGCGCTCCTATGTCCGGACCCACGGCCTGCCCGCGGTCGTGACCCGGGCCTCCAACAATTTCGGCCCTTACCAATACCCCGAGAAGGCCCTGCCGCTCATGATCACCAACTGGCTGGACGGAGAGCCTTTCCCCCTCTATGGCGACGGCCGCAATGTCCGGGACTGGCTCTTCGTCCTCGACCATGCCCGGGCCCTCGAGCTCGTCCTGCGCCGCGGCCGTCCGGGCGAGGTCTACAACATCGGCGGGACCCATTCCTGCGCGAACCGGGAGCTCATCGAGCGGGTCAGGGCGCTCATGGGGATCGGGCCCGAGCTCGTGCGCCGCGTCCCGGACCGGCCGGGGCACGACCGGCGCTACGCTTTGGACTGCTCCAAGCTCAAGAGCCTCGGCTTCCGGCACGCCTATGGCTTCACCCAAGCCCTCCAGGCCACCGTGGACTGGTACCGGGCCAACGAGGCGTGGTGGCGGCCGCTCAAGGGGAAGGGCGGCTTCCGCCGATACTACATCCGGCAGTACGCGGCGCGGCTCCCAGGGAGGACCTCCAAATGAAACGGGCACGAGTCAAAGCCAACCATCGGCCGGCGGCTCCCTTGCATTGGGGACAGGCGGGGGGCTGGATCGAGGCCGTGGTCGGCTCCATGTTCTCGGGCAAGACCCAGGAGCTCATCCGGCGCCTGCGGCTGGCGACCATCGCGCGCCAGAAGGTCCAGGTGTTCAACCACGCCCTGGACACCCGCTACGCCAAGAATCAGATCGTGTCCCACGATTCCTCCCGGACCCCCGCCCGGGCCGTGGCCAAGGCGAAGGATATCCTCGACCTGGTCGATACGGACACCCAGGTCGTGGGCATCGACGAGGTGCAGTTCTTCGATGAGGCCGTCATCGGGGTCTGCGAGACCTTGGCCGACCAGGGCCGGCGCGTCATCGTGGCGGGCCTGGACCAGGACTATCGCGGCGTGCCTTTCCCCGTCACCAGCCAGCTCATGGGCGTGGCCGAGTTCGTCACCAAGAACCTCGCTATCTGCTCGGTCTGCGGCAGCCCGGCCAACCGGTCCCAGCGCCTCTCCAACAACAAGAAGCTCATCGAGGTGGGCACCGGGGACAAGTATGAGGCCCGGTGCCGGGCCTGCTTCCGGCGCTAGGCGGGGCCGCTGCCACGGTGTTGCGCGACAAGGCTCATCCCGGCATCTGGCCGGGCCTGGCTTTATTCGTCCTGACGGGCCTCTGCTTCGCCGGCATCCTGCGCAACGGGTTCGTTTGGGATGATTGGCCGTTCGTGCCCGGCACGATGGGGTTCCGGGGCCTGGACTTCCAGCATCTGCGCTGGATGGCGACCACGGCGAGGATGTCCACTTTCGCGCCGCTGGCGTGGCTGTCCTACGCGGTCGACTATTCGGCGTGGGGACTCGACCCGTTCGGCTATCATCTGACGAACCTGCTGCTGCACGCCACCAACGCGGTCCTCTTCTTCGGGTTGGCCAGGCTGCTTCTCCGCCGTCTATTCCCGCAGGAAGACGGCGCCGCCCTGGGAGCCGGCGCCGCCCTGGCCGCGCTGGTCTTCTCCATCCATCCCTTGCGGGTCGAGAGCGTGTCCTGGGTCAGCGAGCGCCGCGACCTCCTGGCCGGGGCGTTCTTCCTGGCGACGCTCCAGCTCTACTTGCGTGCCCAGGCCCGGGAGCCCGGGCGCCGCTGGGGGCTCATGTCCGCTTCCATCGCGTGCTTCGCGTTGGCCGCTTTGTCCAAGCCCAGCGTCGTCCCCTTGCCGATCGTTCTCCTCATATTGGACTATTATCCCCTGCAGCGGCTGCGGATGCCGGCGCGCCCCGCGGCGGCGGCTGGCGTGCTGGCCGAGAAGATCCCCTATCTCCTCATCGCGTCGGCGGCCGCGTTCATGGCCATACGCGCGCAGGTGATCACTCAGAACTTCGTCGCGATGGACCAGTACGGGCTGCCCAGCCGTCTGGCGCAAAGCCTCTACGGGCTGGGGTTCTATCTGGAGAAGACCTTGGCCCCGTTGCGGTTGTGCCCCCTGTACCCGCTGCCGGAGCGCATGAGCCTCATGGATCCCATGGTCTGGCGGAGCCTGCTCGTCTTGGCGGCCGGGGCCTGGGCCCTGGGGCGCTGCGGGGTCGTCGGCAAAGCCGCCGCGGCCTTGTGGGCCTACTACCTGGCGATGCTCCTGCCCGTGCTGGGCCCGCTCCAGAACGGGCCCCAGCTCGTCGCGATGCGCTATTCCTACCTGGCCTGCCTGGGCTGGGCGCTCCTGGCCGGGGCCGCCGTGGTCCAAGCCGGGCGCGCCTGGGAGGGGCGCCGCCGCTGGTCCCGCTGGTCTTACGCGGTCGCCGCGCTGATCCTGGGTGCGGCGGTCAACGCCGGGCTCGTCCAGGCCCATATCCGCGTCTGCCAAGACGACGTCAGCCTCTGGGCCGCCGTCCTGGCCCAGTATCCCGATTCCTTCAACGCCAATCTCAATATGGCCGACGGCCTGATCCGCTCCGGCGACCCCCGTTCCGCCGTCGCCTATGCGCGCCAGGCCCTGCTCCGGTCCGGAGCGGACGACGGAATGGCCACCCTGTGCCTCGCCAAGGCCCTGGCCGGAGCCGGCTTCCTTCCGGAGTCCCGACTGCGGCTCGAGCGCCTCGTCCGGAAGCGGCCGGATTGGAGCGCGGCGCACGATCTCCTGGGGGTGGTCCTGGCTGGGCAGGGGGAAACGAACCAGGCTCTGGAGCGGTTCCGCAGGGCCGTGGCGCTTGACCCGCACTCAGCCCAGGCGCGGGGGAATCTCGGGTCGCTGCTGGCCCGGCAGGGCCGTTTCGCCCAGGCTCTTCCGTTCCTCGAAGCGGCCGCCAGGCTCGCGCCGGATGATCCCCGGGCCCGCGCCGTTCTGGAGCAGGCCCGCCTCGACTCGAGGCTGAGCCAGCCGTGAGCAGGGCCGCCCTGCGCGGCGATTCACAAAATGCACACAGGGAGCTCACTCATAATACAGGGCTCTCCTGGCATAATATCCGTGTCACCTCGTGATGACAAGGGAGGCGCGGTCATGAAAGCCAGGATCAGAAAGCGTAGCCGGGGCTTCACTCTCATCGAGTTGCTGGTGGTCGTGCTGATCATCGGCATCCTCGCTGCGGTGGCTGTTCCGCAGTACTTCAAGGTCGTGGAGAAGGGCCGGGTGGCGGAGGTGACCGCCTACATCGGCGACATCCGCGGCGCGCAGGAGAGGTACGCCTTGAGGGCCAGCGCCTATGCCTCGGCCGTCAACGCGCTGGATATCTCCGTCCCCGCCTTCAAGTACTTCAGCAACGCGCCGAGCTTGGCCGGCACGTCTCTGACCGGGGGTTGGCAGATCACCTTCACCCGCACCGCGGCGGGGTCCCCGCCCGCGTACGGGGGGTACACGGTGATCTTCAATTCCCTGACCGGGAACTGGTCATCCAACGTCGCCTCCGCCGTGACCGACTTGCTGCCGCAATGACGGTCAATCTGGGGATATTGTACGACGTTTCGCTCAGTGCGGCCGGATCGTGAGGGCTGTGATGAGCTAGGACCGGTAGTCGGAAGGGAGGCGATATGAAGAGCAGGAAGATGCAGTCCCGGGGGTTCACGCTAATCGAATTGCTGGTGGTTGTGCTGATCATCGGCATCCTCGCTGCCGTGGCTGTCCCGCAGTACTTCAAGGTCGTGGAGAAGGGCCGGGTGGCCGAAGTGACCGCCTACATCGGCGACATCCGGGGCGCCGAGGAGAGATACGCCTTGAGGGCCAGCGCTTACACTACCGACGCCAACACCTTGGATGTCACTGTCCCCGCCTTCAAATACTTTAGCAACACCGCGACCATCGTCGGCACCTCCCTGACCGGGGGTTGGCAGGTCACCTTCACCCGCACCGCGACAGGATCCCCGCCCGCGTACGGGGGGTACACGGTAATCTTCAATTCCCTGACCGGGAACTACTCGTCCAACGTCGCCGCCGCCATAACCGACTTGCTGCCGCAGTAGCCGGCGGCAGAAGTCGGCAACAGGATCGCCAGGGGAGCCGATTTCCCCTGGCGAATCCATTTTGTAGAATGGGCTTCCCTTATGGGCGATACCGCAGGTCTGCCACCCGGGGCTTCCGGGCGGGACTCCTGGTTCGGCTTGGAGAGGGCCTGCTTGTGGCTGGCCGTGGCCATGGCGGCGAGCACCCTTTTCGTCCCGGAGCTGAACCCCGACCTGTTCTGGCACCTGAGCGCCGGGAAGCATATCCTGCAGACCAAAGCGATCCCCCGCGCGGACTTCCTGTCCCATACGATGTTCGGCCAGCCCTGGTGCGATTTCGAGTGGCTGAGCCAGCTGCTCTACTATCCGGTCTACGTCGTCGCAGGGTACGCCGGCTTCATCGCTCTGCGCTTCGTCCTCTTCTGCGCGCTGATGGCGGTCTCCCTTTCCGTGCTGAGCCTCTTCGGCCTCAGGGACTGGGCCCGGAGCTTGGCAGTGCTCTTCATCATGCTGGGTCAGAACGTCAGCCTGCGGCCCGACCTCTTCTCTCTGATATTCTTTGGGGTCGCTTTTTGGGGGTTGGAGTCTTTCCGGCAGGGGAGACTCAAGCCCCGGGCGGCGCACCTGGCTTGGGTCGCCCTCGGGTTCTGCCTGTGGTCCAATCTCCACCTGGGCTTCGCCTTCGGGCTCTTGCTCATCGGCTTCTATGCGGCCGGGGATCTCATCGAGACCGCGCTGCCGTGGGCCTATGGGCGCGGCTGGCAGCCCTGGGAGCGCGCCGCGGCCTACCTGGGACTGCTGGCTGCCGCAGTCCTGGGGACTCTCTGCAATCCGTATGGCTGGAAAGTCTACGAAGTCCTCTTCGATCACGCCCGCCTGCTGCCCGTGCTGCAGGACCTCATCATGGAGTGGAAACCCGCGGATGTGACCCGCTCCGAGACCTGGCCCTACTGGCTGCTGGCGGTCTTCTCGTTGTCCGCGGCCCTGGCGCATTTCATCCAGACCCGCCGGACCTCCTACGCGCACCTCCTGGCGCTGTCCTACTTCCTGCTGGTCTCCTCCACCCATATCCGGCACCGGACCTTCTTCTTCCTCGTGGCGGTCCCGCTGTCGCTGTCCTGGGTCCGCGGACTTCAGCCCGGGCGGAAGTGGCTGCGGACCCTGGCGGCTCTCGGCGCATTGGCGGGAGCCGCGGCCTGCTTCGACATCGCGAGGCATTATTGGCCGGCGGTGCCGTTCGTCAACCGGACCAAGTGGTGTTCTGAGCCGGGCTGGTTGATGTGCCGGTTCCTGGCTCAGACCGATCGCCTCAAAGGCAAGAAGCTGTTCAACGTATGGCATCATGGGGGCTATCTAGGGTGGAGGTTGTACCCGGACCAGCGCGTGTTCTTTGACGGCCGGTACATCTTCCACGACCTGCTTCTGGAATTCGTCGCCGCCCTGCGCCGGCCCCAGCTCTGGCAGCGCATGCTGGACCGGCACGGAGTGGAGGTCGCCTGCATGCAGCGCAGCTCGCACTACTTCAACCTGCGGAGGCTGACTGGCGACGCCGGCAAGAGCTTCATGGGAGGCCAGTCGTATTATCTCACCTACATGCCCAAGGCGGCCTGGGCGCTGGTCTACTGGGACGACGAGAATCTGGTGCTGGTCCGGCGCGGCAGCGTCGATGCCCGCTGGCTCGCCGGAGCCGAGTACTCCCATCTCCTGCCCGACGTCCAGTACATCAGGACGGGCAGGAAGGACATCCCCCTGCTCAAGCGCGAGTTGGCCAGGCACCTGCGTCAGACCCAAGGGCGCGGCCTGGATGACTACGGCATGCAGAGATGGCTGGGGAACATCATGGCCAGGCAGGCCAAGTGATGGGCTCCTTGGACGGCGGACGCCCGGGGCCGGGGCGTTACAGGGGGTGGAGCATCGTCGCCGGGTTCGTGGTCCTGGTCTGCCTGGTCTACGCCGGCAAGGCCTATCACATAGACGAACCCCTCCATCTCGCCATAGCGCAGCAGGTGTTGAAGGACCCCTTCCATCCGCTGTCCTTCAACTACAACTGGTACGGCTTCTCCATGCCTATGGGGACTGCCATCGCGTTGCCGACCCTCTTTCCGTACCCCCTGGCCCTGGTCTTGCGCCTGACCGGGGGGGTGGAATGGCTCACGCGCCTGGCCTTCCTTCCCTTCGACCTGATGGCGGCCTGGGCGCTCTACGCGTTGGCC
>JAQUNT010000120.1 GCA_028717525.1 Elusimicrobiota bacterium | reverse complement strand
CATCCTGGCCATGGGCGGCCGGCCGGTTCAGCGCTGGGTGCTGCTCCTGTGCGGCGGGGCCCTGTCGCTCAGCGTGGCCCTGGGCGGGCCGAGCCAGGCGGTGCTGTGCGCGGCGACGGCCGCCATCCTCCTGCGGGAGATGTTCAGCCGGGTGCGCTCTTTGGAGCGGCTCGCCTTCACGGTGCTGGGGGCGCTGCTCCTGGGCTGGATGCCGGCCCACCTGGCCCTCATCCGCGACCTGCGTCCGGACGGGCAGAAGCTCACCTACATGCTCTTCATCGCGGTCTGGCTGACGGACACCGCGGCCTACGCCGCGGGGCGCGCCTTCGGCCGCCACAAGCTGGCCGAGGGGCTCAGCCCCAAGAAGACCTGGGAAGGGGCGGCCGCGGGCTTCCTCTTCGCGGTGGGCTCGGTCTACCTGCTCCAGCGCCTGCTGGCTCCGGCGGGGCTGGGGCCGCGCGGGGCCCTGGCCCTGGGCGCCCTCATTGGACTCTGCGGCCAGCTTTCGGACCTGGCCGAGTCCTTGGTCAAGCGCGCGGTCGGCGCCAAGGACTCCGGCGACCTGCTTCCGGGGCACGGCGGGGTCATGGACCGCTTCGACTCCTTCATCCTGGCCGCCCCGGCCGCCTACTACTTCCTGCTCTACAAGTAGGCCCTAATTCGGGGACACATCACTTAATTCGGGATATAAGTCTTGTGTCCCCGGATTTGGGGAGAAGCTAGGCCTTGAGCAGGGTGCCGCCGCCGCCGGTGCCGAGCACCGCGTCACGGAGGTTCCGGCCGTCCTTGGCGCAGCGCAGGATGCGCGCCGTTCCCGCCCGCCCGTTGCGCAGCAGGGCGAAGAGCTTCTCCACCTTCTTGCGCATGCCGCCGGTGACGTCGGGCGCGTGGGAGCCCTGGATCGCGCCGAAGAGGTCGTTGATGTTGGCGCGGCTGATGGTCGGGATGGTCTTGCCGTCGTGGCCGAACACGCCGTCGGTGTCCGAGACCATGACGATGCGGTCGAAACGGACGCGGCGGCAGAGCGCCTCGAGCAGGGCTTCGGTGGAGGCGATGGTGAAGCCCCTCTTGAAATCGAGGATGACGTCGCCGTGGATGACCGGGGTCTGCCCGGCCGCGAGCAGGGCCTCGATGCTGCGGGTATGGAGACCGTTCACCTTGCCGTCTCGGGCCTGCGCCGTGGCGAAGGGCGACACCGTCACCGGGAAGAGCCCCCCTCTGGCGCAGGCGGCCAGGAAGAGGAGGTTCATGCGCGTCATGGACTCGCGGATGCGGTAGAGGCCCTGCCAGCCGCGGCGCGGGTGCACGCCGTCCACGGCCGAGTACTCCTTGGCCAGGATGTGACCGTAGGATCCGGCGCCGTGCCCCAGGGCCAGCTGGATGGGCCGGCCTCGACGCGCCGAGGCGTCGATGGCCTGGCGCAGGGCCCGGGCCGCCGCGGCGATGCGCGCTCCGTCGAGGCTGTCCGCCACGGTCTTGTCCGTGATGAATGAGCCGCCGAGCTTCACGAAGACGTTAACGGGCTTCAAACCGGACCTCCTGGCCGTCGACCGTCACCGCGACGCCGTCGCGCAGCGCGGAGAGGTCCACCCCGTCCACGGCCGGGATCTCGGCGATGATGGCGCCCACGGCGACGATGGTGTCGCACTCGGAGAGGATCATGGCCGCCGGGGCCTTGCCGGCCCTGCGCAGGGCGTAGAGGATGTAGGAGCCGACGGTGCTGCCCTTGGCGCGCGGGAAGACCAGGACGCGGCCCTTGACGCTCTTGCCGTCTAGGGGGTGGCCGGCCTCGCGGTAGACGCCGGTCTTGGGGTCCAGGTGGCCGAAGAGCCCGAGCGGGGCCTCGGACCTGAGGACCTTGCCCGCGGCCTGGCCGCGGAAGATGACCCGGCCTTTCATGAGCTCTGCCATGATCCCCTCAGGGCCGCTTCCACGTTCTGCTCCAGCGGTCCGAAATAGACGGCGGCCCCGTGGTGGGACGGCAGGTAGAAGGCCGCCTTGGCCGAGTCCGTGGCCACGGTCCGTATGCCGAGCGACTGGAGCGGCGAGACCACGATGCAGGTGTCCGCCACCAGGGTCGCCCCGCAGCGGCCCAGCGACGCGGCCACGCCGTCCGTCTCGGCCTGGCGGCGCACCTCCTCGGCCACGAAGATCCAGAAGGGCAGCTTGGCCTTCTTCCAGTTCAGGAGGCGCAGGATGCGCGTGAGGTCCTCGGGCGAGGCGTGCGGGCAGCCCACGGCCACCACGTCGATCTTCCCCGCCCCGCGGTCGAGGGTCCGGTAGCCCTCGGCCAAGTCCTTGACCACGCTCCGTTGCCCGGCGGCTTTGGCCAGCCGCGAGCCCTGCGCCACGGCCTCGGGGGTCACGCAGTCGAGGTGGTACAGGCCGACGGAGCCGGAGGCCGCCATGCCCGCGCCCAGGGCCTTGAGCCAGGTCAGCCGCTCCGGCCCGCCGGGAGGCGTCACGCCGGTGATGAAAGGGACGCCGCCCTTCTGGTCCGACGCGGCCAGGCGCCCCACCAGGTAGCCCAAAGCGCCCGCGTCAGCGGCCGTCGGGACCCGGCACTTCACCTCGACGATCCGCGTCGGAAGCCGCCCCTCGTCCGTGTGCAGGGTGTGGCGGGGCGTGACCCCGGCCAGGGCCGCGGCGATGGCCGACGGCCCCCCCTCCCGGTTGGTGCGCGCGCCCAGCACCGAGTTGGCGAAGCACACGGCCGAAGACTCGGCCCAGGCCACGTGCTCGCCGAGCTTGGGCGTGACTCCCACGTGGTAGGGGGTGCAGGTCAATGAGGGCCGGATGCCCAGGCCCTCCAGAGCCCTGATGACCCGCTCCTGCTTCTTCACGAAGGCCGCGGAGAAGCCCAGGCTCTTCCAGAGGCGGCGGTCCGAGCCGCCCGGGTTCATGGTGGCGGGCACCACGGCCTTGGAGCCCATGGCGGCCCAATCCTCGAGGAAGGCCAGCCCGTGCTCGCCGATGTTGCCGTAGCTGACCCCGGAGACCTGCACCGAGCCCACCGCGACCAGGTCCGCGGCGCCGTGGATGCGGCCCAGGGCCGCCAATATCTCCATGGCCTTGGCCGCGCCCTTGCCCTTCTTCCCGGAGAGGATGGCGCGCTGCTTGGCCGTCAGCTTCATCCGGCAACCTTCCGGAAGAGGGAGAGGTCCCCGGACTTGACCGTGGCGTCGAGGCCGAGCTTGGCGCTGCGGCTCTTGCCCCCCGCCACGTGGCGGGCCGACGGGTCCAAGGAGCTGGCCGGCTGGTCCTTGAGGAGCAGGATGTCCGTGTCTCCCTGGAAGCGCGTGGCCAGCGCCCACTCGACCTCGGCCGGGTCCGCGATGTCCACGTCGCGGTCCACCACCACGCAGTGCTTCAGGGACTTGTGCGCGCGGAAGGCCGCCTCCAAGGCCCGGCGGCCGTCCGTCGGGCCCCGCTTGTCTATCTTGAGCACCGCGTGCAGCCAGGAGCAGCCGCCGGGCGTGATGCGCACGTCGAGGACCCTGCAGGCCCGGCCCGCTTCGCGGAAGATGTCGAGCTCCTTGGGGATGCCCATCAAAGTCTTGTGGTCGGACCGGCCCGGGACGATGGTGTAGTGGACCGGGTCCCTCCGGCAGGCCACGCGCAGGACCTCGAAGACCGGCTGCCGGCGCACGAAGTCCATGGTGCCCGTGATGTCGACGAAGGGGCCCTCGGGCCCGCGCTCGCCGGTGAAGCGGCCCTCGATGACCATCTCGCAGTCCTCGGGAATTTCCAGGTCCACGGTCTGGCAGCGCGCCAGGCGCACCGGGCCGAGGTTGGCGGCCAGGTCGAGCTCGCTCACGTCCGGGGCCGGGGACAGGGCCGCGGCGAAGAGCACGTGCATGGGCGCGCTGACGCAGATCGCGGCGTCGAGCTTCCCGCCGCAGCGCTTGAGGGCCGTGTCCGTGCCGCGGTTCTCCACCACGCGCACCGTGCCGCGGGCGGGCCCGGTCCTCATGAGGCGGTGGTAGCAGGCGTTGACGCCCAGGACCGGGTCCTTCACCACCCAGACCCCGGCGGTGAGGTACGGCCCGCCGTCGCCCTTGTAGTAAGTCAGGAAAGGCAGCCGGCCCCAGTCCCGGCGGGGCACCTCGACCTCGCCGTAGACCTTGCCGGTGCTGCGGGCCTTGGCCTTTCCGGCCAGGGCCCGGCCCAGCTCGGGCAGGAAGCGCTCCGGCGCCGCTCCCAGACGGCGGGCCAGCGTGTCGCGGTCGGGCAGGATGTTGGCCAGGACGCGGGAGCCTCCGGCGTCGCCCAGGAGGATGGGCTCGGGTTCGGCCTTGCGCATGAGCGCCGCGGCTTCCAGAGCCAGCCGGACCCTCTTGCGGACCGGGCGCAGGCGCGCCGCGATGGAGCGCAGGTCCAGGCTCATCCGCCCCCCCAGCGGCGCGCCAGCCGGTTCTCCACGCCCAGCAGGTCCAGGATCTTGGCCACGAAGAAGTCGGTCATGTCCGCCACGCTGCGGGGCTTGTGGTAGTAGGCGGCGCAGGGCGGCATGATGAGCGCGCCGCCGCGCTTGAGCGCCGCCATGTTCTCCAGGGCGGCCAAGGACAGGGGCGTCTCGCGGGGCACCACCACCAGGGGCCGGCCCATGCGCAGCACGCCGTCGGCGCAGCGGGTCAGCAGGTTGTGGGCGAAGCCCGAGGCCAGGGCGGAGAGGGACTTCATGGAGCAGGGGGCCACCACCATGGCGTCCACCGGGAAGGAGCTGCTGTTGAGCGGCGAGCGGGAGTCCGACTCGGAGTGCACCTTCGCGCCCTTGGGGAAGCGGAAGTCCTTGCCCACCTCGTGGCGGATGACCTCCCAGGCCGCGTCGGTCACGATCACGTGGACCTCGCGGCCCGCGGCCAGGAGCTCCTCCACGGCGCGGATGCCGATGACGGCGCCCGAGGCTCCCGAAATTCCCACGACGACGCGCTCAGGACGCGGCATGGTCCCCCACCTCCGTCAGGAAGGTCTCGGCCGCTCCGGCGGCCTTGAGGGCCTTCTCCACGCGCTGGCCGGAGACCGCGTCGGCGGCCAGGGCCGCCATGCAGCCGCCGCGGCCCGCGCCGCTGAGCTTGGCGCCCAGGGCGCCGGCGCGGCGCGCGGCCCCCACCAGCGCGTCGAGCTCCGCGGACGAGACCCCCAGGTCCTTGAGGAGCTCCTGGTTGCGGTCCATGAGCTGGCCCAGGTCGATCCAGCGGGCGGCCTGGAAGGCCTCGGCGCCCGGGCCGGAGAGGCGGCCGATCGCGTCGAAGATGGCGTCGTGGCGGACCGGGTTGAGCCCCCGGGCCCGGGCCACGTCGGCCACGACCTCCGAGGTCCGGTGGCTCCTGCCGGTGTGCCCCACGACGAGGAAGCAGGGAGCCGCCGGCCGGGTCAGGAAGCGGGGCGCCGCCCCCCGGGCGTAGAGGATCGGGCGCCCCATGGCGATGACCGTGTTGTCGATCCCGCTGGGCGTGCCGTGGTGGAGCTTCTCCACCTCGTAGACCAGCTCGGAGAGGAGGGCGGGGGCGCAGGAGACCGCGAACCGGGCGCAGACGGCGCGCAGGGCGGCGGCGGCGGTCGCGGCGCCGCTGCCCAGGCCGCAGCCGGACGGTATCCGGGAACGGACGACGAGCTCCCAGCCGCAGGCGGGCACGGCGGGGAAGCGCTCGACCGCCAGGGCGATGAGCCGGGCGAAAGGCGCGGCCGCGGGCGGGACGTCCCGGGCGTCGCCGTCCCAGCGCACCTCCAGGTCCTTGAGGTCGACGCCGGCGGGGCGGCCGGCCGGGGCCGGGACCACGCGGGCCGAGGCCCTGGGCTTGAGCAGGGGCACGGCCAGGGCGGTCTTCCCGTAGACCACGGCGTGCTCTCCCAGGAGGATGAGCTTGGAGGAGGCGTCCGCGGATTGGCAGCGCAAAGGCTATTGGCCGCTCTCGGGCTGGCCCTGCTTGTGGGCGATCATCTTCTTGAGGATCTCCTTGGCCCGGTCGAAGCGGATGCGGCCTTCCTGGATCATCTGGTTGGCCACGGCTATGGCCATGTCCCCGATGGCGCCCGCGGAATAGGCCACGTTGCGGGCGTGCAGGGTCATGTGCCCTTCCTGGATCCCCTCGGTGACCAAGGCGCGCAGGGCGGCCATGTTCTGCACCAAGCCGACGGTGGCCACCACCTCGGCGAGCTCCCGGCGCGAGGGCATGCCCATCAGGCGCAGCAGCAGCTCGACTCCGGTGTGCAGCTTGGTCACGCCTCCCACCACGCCCACGGCCATGGGCAGCTCGATCTCGCCGATGAGCCGGCCGCCCTCGAGGCGGTAGCGGGAGAGCGAGCGGTAGCGCCCGGTCCGGGCCGCGTAGGCGTGGACCCCGGCCTCCACGGCCCGCCAGTCGTTGCCGGTGGCGATGAGGACCGCGTCGACGCCGTTCATGATGCCCTTGTTGTGGGTGGCGGCCCGGTAGGGGTCGGCGTCCGCGAAATGATAGGCCTTCACCATGCGCGCCGCCACGGTGTGCCCGTCGTAGGTCTTGCTCTTGAGGCAGGCCGGGTCGAGCTCCACCCGCGCGCGGACCAAAGACTTGTCGCAGAGGTTCGAGATGATCTGGCAGACCACCTCGGCCTTGGCGATCTCGCCCAGCACCGGCCCGAGGGTCTCGACCATGGTGTTGACCGCGTTGGCGCCCATGGCGTCGACCACGTCGACGGCGAGGTGCACGATGAGCATGGGGCCGCTCTCGGTCTCGAGGCGCCGGACGGTGAGGTCCTTGGCCCCGCCGCCCAGGCTGACCAAGGTCTTGTCCTGCTTGTTGGCCAGCACCAGCAGCCGCTCCTTGGCTCCCGCGATGTCCCGGGCCGCCTGCTCCGGGTCGTGCGGGCGCACGAGCTGGACCTGCCCTTCCATGACCGCGTGCGCGGCGTTGGCCGTCAGCTTGCCGTTCTCCCGGATGAGCTTGGCCAGGTTGCTG
>JAQUNT010000119.1 GCA_028717525.1 Elusimicrobiota bacterium | reverse complement strand
GGGCCAGGAGCTCCTCCACGGCGAAGGGCTTGGGGATGTAGTCCATAGCGCCCAGCCGGAAGCACTCCAGGCGGGTCTGCAGGTCGCGCGAGGCGGTCAGGAACAGGAAGGGGACGTCGCCGTCGGGCCCCAGGCCGAGTTCTTTGACCAGCTCCATGCCGTTGCCGTCGGGCAGACCGATGTCCACGATCATCAAAGCGGGCTTGGCCGCGTGAAAGGCGCGCCGGGCCTCGGCCGCGGTGCCCACGACCTGGGGCTGATAGCCGGCGCTCTCCAGGACGGTCTGGGCGAAGCCCTGGATGTTGACGTCGTCCTCTACGATGAGGATGCGCGGGTCCATGGGCTCGCCTAGGGGTAGATCCGGTAGAGCATGCGCGGGAAGGCGATGGTCTCGCGGATGTGCTCGATGCCGCAGATCCAGGAGGTGGTGCGCTCCACGCCCAGTCCGAAGCCGCCGTGGGGGACCGAGCCGTAGCGGCGCAGGTCCAGGTACCACTCGAAGGCGGACTGCGGCAGCTTGTGTTTGGCGATCTGCGCCTCCAGATAGGCCAGATCGTCGGCGCGCTGGCCGCCGCCGATGATCTCGCCGTAGCCTTCCGGGGCGATGACGTCCACGCAGAGGGCCTTCTTGTCGTCGGCCGGGTCGCGCTTCATGTAGAAGGCCTTCACGTCCGCGGGGAAGCGGTGGACCATGATGGGGCGGTCGTATTCCTCGGCTACCGCGACCTCCTGGGGCGCGCCGAAGTCGTCGCCATAGGTGAACTCCACGCCCTTGCGCTTGAGTATGGCCGCGGCCTCGTCGTAGCTCACGCGCGGGAAGGGGGGCAGGACCTTCTCGAGCCGGGAGGTGTCGCGCTCGAGCTCCTTGAGGTCGGCCTGGCAATGGGTGAGACAGTGCTTGACCACATGGGAGACGAAGCGCTCGGCCAGGCTCATGATGCCGTCGAGCTCCAGGTAGGCCACCTCGGGCTCCACCATCCAGAACTCGGTCAGGTGCCGCCGGGTCTTGGAGCGCTCGGCCCGGAAGGTGGGGCCGAAACAGTAGACCTTGCCCAGGGCCATGGCCGCGGCTTCCATGTAGAGCTGGCCGGACTGGGTGAGGTAGGCCTTGCCCTCGTCGAAGTAGTCCAGCTCGAAGAGGTTGGTGGTGCCCTCGCAGGCGCTGGGGGTGAAGATGGGGGCGTCCACCTGGACGAAGCCGTCGCCGTCGAAGAACTCGTTGATGGCGCGCTTGACGTGGGCGCGCACCCGCGCGATGGCGGCCTGCTTGCGCGAGCGCAGCCAGAGGTGTCGGTTGCTGAGCAGGAAGTCCGGGCCGTGCTCCTTGGGGCCGATGGGGTACTCGCGGCTGGTAGCCACGATCTCCAGGCCCTTGATGCCGAGCTCGACGCCGCCCGGGGCGCGCTCGTCGCCGCGCGCCGTCCCGCGCACGACCAGGGCGGTCTCTTGGGTCGCGGATTTGGCCTTCTCGAAGGCTTCGGGGGCGAGGTCGCCCTGGAAAGCCACGCACTGGCAGATGCCGGAGCCGTCGCGCACCTGCAGGAAGGCGAGCTTGCCCTTGGAGCGCATGTTGTAGAGCCAGCCCTGCAGGCTGACCTCCTGGCCGATGCAACTTTTTAGGTCCTTGATGCGCACGACGGGGGGGAAGCCCTCGGGGAGAAGGGCCTTCGGGGTGGTCTGGGAAGCGGTGTCCATGGGGAGATTATAGCTATTAAGGCCGGCGCTCTTGGGGGGCGCCGGCCAGGACCGGGGTCTGGTCGCGGTTCTGCCGGCGCGCCGCGTCCTGGACCTTGGGCTTGAGGTAGTCGTAGAGCCTGCGCGCGTCAAGCTGGGCCCCGCCCGCCTTGGCCGCGTCCCCCATCCCTCTAAGCAGGTAGTAGGTGAAGAGGCCGTGGCCTTCAGATTCGAGCGTGCCGGTGATCTCGTCGCCCGAGGCCGCGGCCAGCAGGACCAGCTTGCCCTTGGGCGGCAGTGTGCCTTCGACTTTGGTGACCAACGGCCTGGCGCCTTTGGCCAGGACCGAGCGGCCGCCGGCTCCGGAGAAGCAGGAATCCAATGCCACCCAGATTTTGGCCGCGGGCAGGGCGCCCAAGGAGGCGTAGAGCTTCCTGACCGGGTAGGCCGTGGACTTCAGGAATCGGGCGTCGCCGTCCCAGGGGACCAGGTAGGCTTCCCCGGTCTTGGGGTCAGGGGCGCCGTGCCCCGAGAAGTAGAAGAACACCGTGCCGCCCTGGGTCACGTTGCGGGGCAGCCATTCGTCCAGGTACTTCCTCAGTCCGGAGATGGTGGCGTTGGAGCCTTTGAGGAGGAGCACGTTGCGCTCCGGGTAGCCCAGGGCCAGGAGGTTGGCGCGCACGGCCTCGGCGTCGCGCTCCGCGAAATCGGCCTGCGGCAGGTCCTTGTACTTCTCTATGCCCACCACCACGGCGAAGCCCTGCGGGTCCTCCTTGAGGCGGAACCCGGGCTCGTCCACGTCCGAGGCGAGCTTCTTCTCTGGAGCGGCCGGCTGGGGCTGGGCGGCAGCCGCGAGCTTCTGCGCCTCCGCGACCTGCTCCTTGGTCATGAGGGCTTTGAGGCGTTCCAGCGCATCGCGCACCGGGCCTTCGTGCGCCGCGCTGATGAGGTACCATCTGTAGGCCTGGACGTAGTCCTGGGTCACGCCTTCGCCGTTCTCGTACATCCCGCCCAGGTTGCCGGGGCTGTGGACCAGGTCCCCGCGCTCGTACCCGGTCCGGAAGAACTGCAGGGCCTTGGCGCTGTCTTTAGGGAAGCCGGCGCGGCCCACGCGGTAGAGATAGCCCAGCCCGTTGGGCGCGTAGGCGTTGCCCTGGTCCAAGGCCAGCTGCCAGAGCCGGGCCGCCTCGGCATCGTCCGTCTTCACGCCCCAGCCCCAGAAGTAGCAGGTGGCTGCCCCGTTCTGGCCCCACTGGTTGCCTTGGTCCGAGGATTTCTTGTACCACTTGAAGGCCTCGCCGAGGTTCTTCTCCACGCCCCAGCCGTTCTGATGGAGATAGCCCAGCATCCACTGGGCGTCCGCATTTCCCTGCTCCGCTGACTTCCTGTACCACTTGGCCGCTTCAGCGTAATCCTGCTTGAGGCCCGTGCCGTTGTAGTAGATGCCGGCCAGCTCGTTCTGGGCATAGTAGTTGCCCTGCTCCGCTGACTTGCGCAGCCACTTGACCGCTTCCGCGTAGTCCTGCTTGACCGCCCAGCCGTTCTGATAGAAGAGCCCCAGCAGCCTCTGGCCCCATTGATTGCCTCGTGCCGCGGACTTGCGGGCCCACTTGAGGCCTTCGGTCGAGTCCTGCTTGACTCCCCAGCCCGCCTGGTAGAACCAGCCCACCGCCTGCTCCGCGTCCCCGAAGCCCTGGTCCGCGGCGAGGCGATACCACTTGAGGGCCTCGTCGTAGTCCAGCTTCACGCCCTGCCCGAGCTGGTAGAAGGAGCCCAGGGCGGACTGGGCATAGGGGTTGCCCTGCTCCGCGGATGCGCGGTACAGCTTGGCGGCCTCGACGTAGTCCTGCTTGACCCCTTGCCCGTTCTGATAGAGCGCGCCCAGCTCCCACTGCGCCCACATGCCGCCTTGGTCCGCGGCCTTGCGCTGCCACTTGAGCGCCTGCGCGTAGTCCTGCTTGAGCCCGCCGAAGCCGTGGGTGTAGAGCCAGCCCAGGACCTGCTCGCCGGTCACGTCGCCTTGCGCGGCCAGCTTCTTGGCCTGGGCCGCGCACTTCGTGAGCCACATCCGCGCCTTGGCTTCGTCCTTGGGGACTTGGTCGCCGGTGGCGTAGAGGTAGCCGAGCAACTGCTGCGCTTTGTAGTCTCCAGCCTCCGCCGCCGGGCGGGCGAGCTCGAGCGCTTTCTTGTGGTCTCCCGCGAGGTATGCTCCCCAACCGACTTCCGCGCCGGTCTCAGCCCAGGAGCCGGGTCCCAGGCACAGGAGCGCGGCGAAAGCGAATAGGGACTTCTTCAAGAGATCCATGACTCAATCTACCAAAAAAGCAGTCGCCCGGCCTGGGATGAATCCTGGGACACCATGCCCAATTCCTCAAAGTCCTCCGGCAAAGGCTATAATAACAGGGTGCCGCCGCTGCGGCATGGCCGGCTGGAGGCGCATCCGCTGAGGATACTGATCATCGCAGACAACCTGGCCGCTCGGGATCCGATCCAAGGTCTCTTGCGGGGCGCCGGGCACGAGACCATGGCCTGCGCGGACCTGGCCGAGGCTGAGGGCAGGCTGGACGCCTGCTGGGACCTGATTCTCGCCGAGGCCGGCCGGCCCGGGACCGATTCCGGCATCGAGCTGCTGCGGCAAGGGCGCGCGCCGCACGGCGCCGACGTCATCCTGATGGCGGACCAGCCGGACCTCAACCTGGCCATCGCCGCCCTCAGGGCCGGGGCCAGCGACTTCCTGATCCGGCCTTTCCCGGACGAGGACCTCCTCGGCGCCGTGCGGCGCTGCGAGCAGAGGCGGCAGCTGGCGCGCGAGGCGGCCCCGCAGGGCGACCTCCGCCCGGAGCTCGACCGGGCCCTGGCCGAGCTGGAGCGGTTCCGGAAGATCCAGGAGGTCTTCGGGCAGTTCGCCACGCCCGCGGTGGCCCAGTTCGTCATGGAGCACCCTCCGGATTTCCTGCGCTTCGGCCACCATCGCACCGTCACCATCCTGTTCGCGGAGGCCCGGGACTTCACGTCCTTCCTCGGTGGGACCACCGCCGACGAGGCGGTCATGAGCCTCAACGAGGTCCTGTCCCACGTCGTGACCGCAGTCCTGCGCGAGGGGGGCATCGTCAATAAATTCACCGTCGACGGGCTCATGGCCGTCTTCGGGGCCCCCATGGACCATCCGGACCATGCGCAGGCGGCGGCGCGGGCGGCCCTCTCGGCGCGCGAAACCATCGAGACCCTGGCCCAGATGCGGCAGGTGTGGAAGGTGAAGTATCTGAGCCTGGGCTTCGGGATCAACACCGGGGATGTCGTGGCCGGCTGCCTCGGCAATCGGGAACGCGCCGAGTACACCGTCATCGGCCAGCCCGTCAGCATCGCCGCCTCCCTCGAGAGGGCTGCCCAGGCCGGCCAGATCCTCGTGGGGCCCGACACGGCCGCCGGGATCCAGGACCGGTTCATCCTGAGCGTCCCGAGACTGCTGCAGCTGCCGGACATGGAGTCGCCCGTGGCCGCGGCCGAGCTGGCGGGGCCCAGGGGGCCCGTGGACGTCCTTCCGGCATGACGATAAGACCGACCGCCCGGCCCTGCCGGGGCCGGGCGGCGGAGTCCGGTCTGGTGTCTCGGGACCCTACTTCTTCCTGTGCTTCGGCCTCTTGGCCGTGGTCCGGTCCGGGGTCTTGACCGGCGCCGGAGCGACGGACGCGGCCGGAGCCGGTGCCGGGCCCATCAGGTCCTGCACGGCCTTGAGGATGGCCAGGCGGTACTCCGCGAAGCCCGTCTGCAGGTCCTTCTGGGTCAGGCTGTAGGGGATGTCCGGCGTCACGCCCAGGTTCTCGATGGGCTTGCCGTTGGTGCGCTCCGCGATGCTCCAGGTCGCGTTGAGGTCCGCGATGCCGAACTGGTTGGGCAACTCGAAGCCCTGGACCATGCCGCCCGCGCCCGCGGTGCGCACGCCCATCTGGGTCACGCGCTTGTTGTCCTGCAGGATGGCGGGCAGGAAGTCGCCGCCCGAGAAGTCCAGCTCGTTGGTCAGCAGCAGGATGGGCTTGGTGTAGCGTTCCCCAGCCTTGGGCGCCGGGTCGATGTCGTCGACGCCGTTGACCCAGGTCAGGTCCGTGAAGCGCTTGCCCGCGTCGAACTGCTTGAGCACGAACTGGGCGAAGCGGACGAAGAGCATCATGAACTTCTGGGTGACCGGGTAGCCGTCGGCGCTGGCCTCGTCCTCCTCCTCATCCGCGGCCGCGGACTTCTTGGGCGCCGCCTTCTTGGCGCCGGCGTCCTTGGCGCCCTGCATCACCTTGAGCAGCAGGTCCGCGGCCCAGTTGGCGTTGCTCTCTCCGATGATCAGGCGGTGGTGGGGGGTCTTGAGCGGCTTGTCGGTCAGGTGCGAGGCCAGGGCGTAGAGGTAGAACACCGAGCCGCCCGGGTTGTTGACCTGGTCGATGACCAAAGAGTCGGTCTCCTTCTGGAACTTGGCCATCAGCTTGCCGAAGGCCTTGGCCTCCTGGGCGCCGCCGTCGTAGGCCGCGATGCGCACGTAGCCCGCCTTGCGGCCGTCCTTGGTCTCGAAGATGTAGGCGTGGAAGGGCGCGTCCTCGCCCGCCTCCCAGACCACCTTGCCCAGGCTGGGGATGAAGCTCTTCTTGGCCCCGATCATGAAGGGGTTCTCCAGGTTCTCCTCGCGCATGGCGGCGAGGATCTTGGCCAGGGGGTGGATGGCGTTGGCCGCGGCGCGGCTGAGCAGGTCCTTCAGGGTGCTGGCCTTGACCTGCGGGGCGGCGACGGGGTCGGTGATGCCGGACTGCGGGGCGACCAGGCCGGCCTGGTCGGCGGCGAGCAGGCCCGCGTCGCGCACCGGCACGTCCGGGGTGACGAACTCCGGGGTGTAGTCCCAGGCCATGCGGGCCCGGACCAGCTGGCCGTCCTGGCCGCGGATGGCGAAGGTGACGTCGCCCTGCGGGACGTGGTCGCCCCGGCTGCGGCGGCGGTTGGTCAGGAAGAGCTCGGCCATGCGCTGGTCCGTCTCGGCCGTGTTGCCGCCGAGGCGGGAGGCGAGCTCCCGGACCGCCTCGCCCGTGGGCTTGCCGTCGAACATCACGACCTCGTCGCCCAGCTGGAAGGGGAAGTTCTCCTCGGGCAGCTGCTGGCGGTCGATGTAGGCCAGGAAGAACTTGCCTTCGGCGCCGGCTACCATGAAAGGCAGGCGCGCCCGCTCGGTGGAGTTGAAGGAGATGCTCACATGGTAGTCGCGCATGGCGGCCACCAGGGCGGCGAGCAGGTCCTGGAACTGGGCCGTGGTC
>JAQUNT010000118.1 GCA_028717525.1 Elusimicrobiota bacterium | reverse complement strand
CGTTGGCCTCCCGCATGCTGCGCCGGCCCTTGGGACCCACGCTCATCATCCTGGCTGGACCGGCCTATCTCATCAACATGCAGCTCCTCCTGCCGGAGAAGATGATCTCGGCGTTCGGCCTGACCGGGCTGGCATGTCTCCTGAAGTCCCTCGATGAGGACCGCCCGGCCTGGGCCGTCCTGGCGGGGGTCTTGATCGCGGCTGCGCTCCTGTTCAAGTCCACGGCCGTCTTCGTCCTGCTGCTGGCGCTGGCCGCGGCCTGGAGGCGCCGATCCTGGAAATGGCTGGCGGTCTTCGGCGGGCTGACTGCCGCGCCTCTGGCCGTCGTTTTGGCGCATGGGATCGTGACCGGCAGCCTGTGGGCCGGAGCGGCGGGCAGTGCGTGGCGGAGCGTGGCCCAGTCTCCCGCGACCTCCGGCCGGGTGCTGGCCGACCGTATTCGCGCTCTGCTGGCCTTCACCGGAGGGTGCGGGCTCGTCACCGCGGCATGGCCCCTGCTGGCCGCGCGACGGCCTCGGCGCTGGTGGCTCGGGCTGCTCGGCGTGGGGGCCCTCGTCGCGCTCTTGTTCTGCCCGTTCCTGGACCTGTCCGCGGTCGATGCGCCCCAGCGGCTGTGGGGCGCGGCGTTCTCCGCAGCGGCCGTCGTCTCTTTGGGCATCTTCCTCTCTCGCCTGGTGCGCGGACATCCCTATGGGGGGGTGCTGACCGCGTGGGCCGCCGTCGTGCTGGTCCTGCAGATGTTCTTCTACTGGTCCGTCGTCACACGCTACCTGGCCTTCCTGATCATCCCCATCGTCCTCGCCCAAGCCCTGGTCCTGGAGGCGCGCTTGGGGCCGGAGGCCCTGCGCCGGAGCTACGCGGCTGGTTTCGTCGTCCTCTTCGCATTGTCCTCCGCCTTGGCCCGGGTGGATTACCGCTATGCTGGCGCCCAAAGGGAGACCGCCCGGATGGTCGCGGAGCGCTTCCCCGGCCGGCGCCTGTGGTTCACGGGGCATTGGGGCTTCCAGTACTACATGGAAAAGGCCGGGGCCTCCCAGGTTGACGCGCTCTCGGGAGGGTGGCAAGCCCTCCGTCCGGGCGACATCGTGGTCATCCCCGCCGTCAACGCCAATCTCCTGCTGCCGCCCCGCAGGCCCGGAGTCCCCCTGCCGGAGTGCCTGGTGTGCCGCGAACGCATCCCGCTGCGCCTGATCCGGCGGGGAGGGGCTGGATTCTTCTCCAGCAATCTGGGATTTCTCCCCTACTCCGTCAACCGCGAGCCCCTGGACACCTTCGGTATCGTGGAGTGGTGAGCGCCCCGGCCGTGAGTTGTTCGGGAATCGTGAATTCACTATAATGGCCAAGCTGGGCCGCGCCTCCAGCCCACATGCCCAAGATCCTGATCATCGAAGACGATCCCCTCATCGTGGCCGCGGTGGAGAAGACTCTGACCTTGGAGGATTGTTTCTCGCTCGAGCATGTCTCCGTCCCCGACCAGGCCTTGCCCGCCGCCATCCGTCTGCGCCCGGACCTCATCCTGCTCGACATCCGCATGCCCGGAGGTGACGGCCGGGCCGTGCTCAAGGCGCTCAAGGACAACTCGGCCACCCACGACATCCCGGTCATCTTCCTGACGGGGATGGCCAGCGAAGGCGACAAGGTCGTGGGCCTCAATCTCGGCGCGGATGACTACGTGGTCAAGCCCTTCGGCGCCATGGAACTCCTGGCGCGGATCCAGAGCGTGCTCAGGCGCTACCGGCCCGAGACCCGCCACGGGCTCATCGCCGTCTCCGGCTTGCGGCTGGACTGGAACAACCGCTCCGTCTCCGTGGACGGCCGGCTCGCGCTCCTGCAGCCCAAGGAGTTCGAGGTCCTCTACCTGCTGGCCTCCAAGCGCGGGCAGGCCTTGAGCCGCAGCTATCTCATCGAGAACACCTCCTCCTACGGGATGGACGTGGCCACCCGGAGCCTGGACACGCATATCAAGAACATCCGCAGGAAGCTCGGCAAGCGGGGAGACTTGATCGAGACCGTGCCCAAATTCGGCTACCGATTCCAGGGCCCGCATGGCTGAAGCAGGCGCTGGCCGGCGCGCCGTCTACTTCGCCTTCCAGGGCCTGTTCATGGCCGTCCTGCTGCTCATCTTCCTCTACCAGCAGAGCGACCTGTCCGAATGGGAGAGCCGCTTCCTGTTCCTGATGCTGGCGGGCGGCGGGGCGATGGTCTTCCTGCAGGTGGTGCCGGAGAAGGTCCTGGCCAGCTGGTATTTCGAGGTGGGCCTCTTCATGGGCGACGCGCTCCTGGCCTCCATCATCCTGCATTGGACCCAGCACGGGTCGGACCTCTACCTCATCTACTTCATCATCATCTTCGGCACCGCCCTGCTGCGCAACCTGGCCCAGAGCCTGATCGTGGCGCTGGTGACCTCGGGCCTCTACATCCTCTCCGCCTGGTACCCTGGCCGCGGCCTGCCCCACACCGCGGACTTCTGGCTGCGCGTCAACCTGCTTTGGGTGTCCTCGGCCCTTCTGGCCATCCTCTCCCGCGACAGCCGGCAGGTCCAGGGAGACCTCGAGCGCCGGCACCAGGACCGCCTGGTGCAGTTCGGCAGGCTGGCCGCCCTGGGCCGGCTGGCCGCTGAGGTGGCGCACCGCATCAAGGGGCCGCTGACCACCATCATGGTCAACGCGGAGGTCCTCTCCAAGGGCGAGCGGCGCACGCCGCAGGAGCTCTCCGAGCTCAACCAGATCCGCGACGAGGTCGCGCACTGCCGGGTGATCCTCAAGAGCCTCCTGGACCTGGGTCGCATCGAGGAGATGGACCGCGTGCGCTTCGACCTGCGCGAGCCCCTGCGGCGCGCGCTCGACGCGCTGACCCCGCGCCTGCAGAACCGTCGGGTCCGCCTGATCGTCTCCATCGCCGAGTCCTTGCCTGTGCTGGGAGACCCCGTCCTCCTGGAGGAGGCCCTGCTCGTCGTTCTGCACAATGCCGCCGACTCGGTCCGCAGCGGCGGCCGCATCAGCGTGACGGCGCGGACCGCGAAGGGGAAGTTCAACTGGCGCGGGCTGCCCTGGAAGCCGACCCTCTGCGAGGTGGTCATCGAGGACGACGGCCGGGGCATCCGGACGGAGGAGCAGGAGCGCATCTTCGAGCCTTTCTTCACCACCAAGGGCAAGGAGGGCAGCGGGCTGGGCCTTTCCGCCGCCCTGCGCGTTCTGCAGAAGCACGGCGGGACCATCATCGCCTCCAGCGACGGTCTCGGCCGGGGCGCCCGCTTCACCGTGACCTTGCCCCGCCGTGGCTGAGCGGCCGGACCCGCGCGGCCCATCGGCGGCCTTCTGGGCGCCCGGGCTGACGGTCTTGTCGGCCTTCCTGCTCAACCTGCTGCTCTACGGCTACAGCTTCGGCAGCGACCCGCACGTCGTCCAGGTCGTGCCCCTCATCGGCCGGCTCAAGGACCCCGGCTTCTACCCGGCCGACCCCTATCTCGAGGCCATGCGCTGGTTCCCCAGCCTCTATCCCCGCCTGATGGCCTTCCTGTCCGGCCCGGTCGACCTGGAACGTCTGCATCTGCTCCTGTACCTCCCCGTGCGGCTGTTCTGGTTCGCCGCCGTCTACCGGACGGCCGCCGCGATGTTCCCGGGACGCCGGACGGCCGTCCTGGCCTGCCTGCTGGCCGCCGTCAGCCCCTTGACCAACGTGCTCACGCCCCTGGGCGAGGAGCCCATGATCAAGAGCAGCCTCTACCACACCACGCTGGCCGCGCCTTGCCTGCTGCTGTCCATGGCCTGGTTTCTGGAAGGCCGCGGCGCGCCCGCCTTCGGGCTCCTGGCCGCGGGCTGCGCCCTCAACGGCCTGGCAGCCGGCCACGTCGCCCTCATGTTCTTGGCGGCGACCCTCTGGAGTCCTCCGGGCCGGGTTTGGCGCGGCTGGCTGACCTTCGCCCTCCTCATGCTGCCCTGGCTCTGGTGGCAGGGCGCGCATCGGCCTCCCGGGGCCTGGGGGGACCGCCAGACGGTGGAGATCCTCAGGCTGTGGTATCCCGGCCACTACTTCCCGAGCCTGTGGTCCGCGGCGAAGTGGTCCGACATCCTGACCAAGGTCCCCCTGCTGCTCGGCCTGGTGTGGTCCGCTCTGCCCCGCTGCAAGCCGTCCCGGAGTCTGCGCGCCTTCCTGGCGGCCGTCGCGGCGATGGCTCTGGCGGCGTGGTTTTTCGGCGAGGTTCTGCCCGTGCCGGCCGTGGTGCTGGCCCAGCTGTTCCGCGGCGACGCGGTCTTCTGCGTACTCGCCCTGGTCTGCGCCGCGGATCGCATCGCGGCCGCGCTGGATGAGCCGGGGCTGGTCCCCTTGGCCCTGGGAGCCCTGACCGTCGCCTGCCTGGCGCGGGTCGGGCCGTCGCCCTATCCCCTGTGCGTCCTCCTGCTCCTGGTCCTGCGCCGACCCGTCTGGACGCGCCGGGGCGCCGCCGCGGGACTGCTCTGCTGCCTGGGCAACATTCTCATCTCGCCGGTGCAGCTCTGGTGGAACCTGTCCATGGGGCTGCTCTTCGCGCTCATCTTGGCCCCGGGGGCGGCTCCGGGGGCTGGGGCCGGCCCGCCGGCACGCCGGGCCTGCGTCGCGCTGGTCCTGGGCCTGCTGCCCTTGGCTCCCTGGCTGGGGCACAGGCTCCGCCTGGTCCGCGCTCACGACGCCGGAGCGGCGCGGCAGGCGCAGTGGCGGCTGGTCCAGGAGTGGGCGAGGGCCGAGACCCCGTCCGGCGCGGTATTCTTCGTGCCTGCGGATTCCCAGGGCTTCCGCGTCTTCTCCCGCCGCTCGCCCGTGACCGAATGGACGGACGCGTGCGCCGTGCACTGGGACCCGGCTTTTGGAGCGGAGTGGCTCAGGCGCATCGCCGATTCCATGAGGGCCGAGTCCCTGCCTCCCGGAGCGGAGCTGTCGCGCCTGGCGGGCAGGTACGGGGCCGGCTACCTCATCGCTCCGTCCGCGCGAGCCTTCCCGGGCGCGGCCCTCTACTCCAACCCGGGCTTCTCGGTCTACCGGATCGCCGCTTCCGGGGCTAACGGGCCAGCACGGCCAGGACGCGCAAAGACTCCGCGACGACCTCCTCCGGGCCGGCAAAGGCCTTCTGCTTCCGGCCGGGGGGCCTGAGCGCGGCCCGCAGGACCGCCTCCCCGGTCTCCAGGTCGACCAGAGTCAGCGAGGCCGCTTTTCCGTCGGAGCTCAGGCTGCCGATCAGGATCGCGTCGGCGGAGGCCTTGACGCGGAGGAGCTCCAGGGCCTCCACGCTCAGGCCGAATTCCCGGTCCGGCTTGTGCTCCCTGAGGATGGCGGCGACCACCTCCTGGTCCGCCCCCCCGTGCAGGAGGCCCCTCAGCCCGGCCTGGAGGCCCTCCGTGATGCGCGGGCCCTGGCCGCGGCGGTCCACGAAGGGGGCTACTCCGACGCGCCGGTAGCGCGAGAGGTCGGCCGCCGGATCGTGCTCGACGCGGCTGCCCGGCTGCGCGCAGCCGAGACAGACGACGGCCAGCAGAAGCAGAAACCCGGTCTTGCGCAAGATCGCTCCTTCCCCGCCCGGCTTCGGGCGGGACCTGGAGATGTTATCATATCCCAGCAATGCGCTCCCGGGGCTGCAGGAAGCGGGACTCCACGTTCAGGTCGAAGCCGCGGCGGCGGGCCTCCCGGATGAACTCGCCGGCGGGGACGCCCGCCTCGACGGTGTGGGCTCCGGGCGGGATGCGGCGCGCCGCGGCCATCTGCGCCACGATGGAGACGGGGAAGCCCGTGGTGCGCATCATGGCGGTCATGCGGGTCCGCTCATCGTAGCGGTCGAGCATGGTGTAGACCACCTCGGCCCGCCTGCCGTCCTTGCGCCCGCGCACCGTGACGCGGATAACCACCAAGTCCTTGTCCCCGGGCCGGTCGAAGTGCTCGCGGAACAGCCGCGCGCTCATCTCGCGGGGGGAGAGGCGGGACCTCCCGAAGGCGTGCGGCTTCTGGTCGAAGAAGCCCATGGCGCGCATGGCGTTGATGACCGCGATGTGGCCCGGGTAGCGGATGAGCTTGTTGTCCATGGTCTTGACCTTGCCGGCGTAGGTCCAGGCCATGGTGGAGAGTCCGCCGGCCGCGTGGGCGGCCTCGCAGCGGCCCAAGGGTGCGGGCAGGTCGATGGTCTCGACCTCGGAGAGGCCCGGGACCTCCACGCGTCTGCCGTCGCGCAGGGCCGTGGCGTTCCCCACGTACTCGTTGATGAGCCCGTGCTCCGAGAAGGTGAGCATGTAGTCCATGGGCGGCACCGGCTTCTGGGGCAGGCCGCCGTCGCGGATGAGGACCTCGTCCGCCTGGTCGAGCTGCTCCATGCCGTGCACCGCGATGGTGGAGATCATGCCCGGCCCGAGGCCGTTGTCGGGCAGCACGCAGACGCCGGCCTTCTTGGCCTGCGCGTGCAGGGCCAACTCCTGGCGCACGATGCCGGTGTCGCCGCCCAGATCGACGTAGTTGACCTGGGCGGCAACGGCCGCCTTCGCCAGGGTCAGGTTGAAGAAATAGGGCACGGCGCTGACCAGGGCGTCGCGGCCGCGGGCCAGGCTCTTCACGCGCGCGGCGTCGCCGGCGTCGGCCCGGACGGTCTTGATCCGGGGAGACTTTAGGAAGGCCTTGGCCGAGGTCAGCATCGGCGCGGAACTGTCGGCCAGCAGGACCTCGGTCACCGCCGGGTTCTTGAGCATGTCGAAGGCGCAGGCCCGGCCCTGCATCCCGGCTCCCAGTATCATGAATCTCATCGTGCTCCCCTATGCGCTCGACGGAGGCTAGTTCGACCAGGTCGGGGTGGTGGTGTTGCCCGGGATGTCGGCGAGGCGGTGCGGCGCGGAGCCGTCCGAGTCCATGACGAAGAGCTCGCTGCGCCCGTTGCGCGTGCTGGAGAAGGCCAGGAAGCGGCCGTCGGGAGACCAGGTCGGGTTCTCGTTGGCGCCTTCGCCGTGCGTGAGCTG
>JAQUNT010000117.1 GCA_028717525.1 Elusimicrobiota bacterium | reverse complement strand
ATACCGCGGCCTGCACCCTGCTCAGAGTCCCCCTGCGCTTCATGAGCACCCCGAAGGATTCCCGGGACCGCCTGCGCGCCCTGGCCGCGCTCCCTCAGTTCTCGCTGGTCGCGGCCTTGGCCTGCGCCTGCGCGGTCCCGGCGCGCAGCCCGATCCTGGCTTTGGCCGCGCTGGCGCTCATCCTGGGCAACTGGCTGCTCGCCGCGGTCTGTCTCCGGGATCTGGCCGGGCGCTCCGTCTAGACGAAGGCCCGCTCAGGTGGCGAAAAGGCGGTCGCCCGCGTCGCCCAGGCCGGGCATGATGAATCCCGAGCGGTTCAGGGTCGCGTCCACGCCCGCCAGGTAGATCGGCACGTCCGGATGCTCGCGCTGGACCCGCGCCACCCCCGCTTTCGCGGCGATGAGGCTGACCAGGACGATCTGCTTGGCCTTGTCGGTCTTGAGGATGTGCAGGGACTCCACCGCGGAGCCGCCGGTGGCCAGCATCGGGTCGCAGAGCACCACGAAGCAGTCCTTGATGTTCTTGGGCAGGCGCACGTAGTAGCGCACCGGGTTCAAGGTCTCCTCGTTGCGGTAGAGCCCGATGTGCCCGATGTGCGCCTGGGGCAGGAGATGCTGCAGGCCCGGGAGCATGCCCAGGCCGGCGCGCAGCACGGCCACGAAGGCGACCGGCTGGGTCGTCACCAGCGCGGGCGACTTGCCCAGGGGAGTGCGCACCACGGTCTTCCTGGTCTTGACCCCGCGCAGGGCCTCGGCCCCCAGCAAGGTCGAGACCTGCGACATGGTGCGCCGGAACTCCTCGTGGCCAGTGCGCCGGTCGCGCAGAGTCGCGAGCTTCTCCTGGATGAGCGGGTGGTCGCAGACGACGAGTTTTCCGGCCATCACTTCACCACCTGCCGGATCACCGGAATGGGCTTGGGCTTCTGGCCCTCGACGCGCAGCCCGGTCAGGAAGTACGCCGTGGCCTCGTCCATCCTGGCCGCGTCGCTGCCGTGGACGCGGGCCACGCAGTCGCCCTTCTTGACCTTGGAGCCGACCTTGCGGTCCAGGATGAAGCCGGCCCCATAGTCGAGCACGGAATCCTTGTTGGCGCGGCCCGCGCCCAGGATCACCGCGGCCTCGCCCACCTTGCGCGCGTCGAGCCAGGAGATGTAGCCGGACCGGGGAGCCGGGATCTCGCGCGTCATGGCGGCCTTGGGCAGCAGGTCCAGGTCGGAGGCCGCGCGCGGGTCGGCGCCGTGCGCCTCGATCATCTTCTGGAACCGCTCCAGGGCCGCGCCGGAGCGGATGACCTCCTTCAGCCTGGCCGCGCCTTCCTCGGGGTCCTTGGCCTTGCCGCCCAGGTGCATCATCCAGCCGCCCAAGGTCAGCAGGCATTCCGCGTAGTCCGCGGAGGTGAAATCGCCGCGCAGGACCTCCACGGCCTGGACGACCTCCAAAGCGTTGCCCACGTAGCGGCCCAAGGGCTGGTCCATGGAGGTCAGCACGGCCACGGATCTGAGGCCCAGCTTGCGCGCGGTCTTGACCAAGGCGCGGGAGAGGGCCTGGGCCTCCGCCGGGTTCTTGAAGATGGCCCCGGAGCCGATCTTCACGTCGAGGACCAGGGCGTCGAGGTCCTCGGCGAACTTCTTGGAGAGGATGCTGGCGACGACCAAGGGCACGGACTCCACCGTGGAGGAGGCGTCGCGCAGTGAGTAGAGGGTGCGGTCGGCCGGGGCCAGGTCCTGGGTCTGGCCGAACATGCAGACCCCGATGCGGGCCAGCTGGGAGGTGATCTCATCGATGCCCATGCGCACGCGGAAGCCCTTCATGGACTCGAGCTTGTCCAAGGTCCCGCCGGTGTGGCCCAGGCCGCGGCCCGACATCATGGGCACGGCCAGGCCCGCGGCGGCCATGAGGGGGGCCAGGGCCAAAGAGATCCCGTCGCCCACGCCGCCGGTGGAATGCTTGTCCACCTTGGGCGCGCGCAGGCGCTTGAGGTCCAGGCGCCTGCCGGAGAGCGCCATGGCCCGGGTCAGGGCCGCGGTCTCGGCCTCGTCCATGCCCCGGCAGCAGACGGCCATGAGCCAGGCGGTGAGCTGGTAGTCCGGCACCCCGGCCTTGGGGTCCGAGGCGGCCTTGACGACGAAGGCGAGCTCCTGGTCCGTGTGCTTGAGGCCCTGGCGCTTCTTGGCGATGATGTCGAGCATCCGCATGGGGCCTCCGGAAGGCCTAAGCGGCCTTGATGAAGTCGTTGAGCACGAGGCGCAGGCCCTCGGAAACCTTGGCTCCGAGCTCCAGGACCTCGCTGTGGTTCAGGGACGCGCCTTTCATGCCGCTGCACATGTTGGAGATCCAGGTCAGAGCCGTGACCTTGATGCCCATCTGCCGGGCCGGGATGACCTCCGGGACCACGGACATGCCCACCACGTCGCCGCCCCAGACCCGGAAGGCGCGGATCTCGGCCGGCGTCTCGTAGGACGGCCCGCAGACCGCGGTGTAGACTCCCTCGTGCACGGGAAGCTTGTTCTTGTGGCAGATGGCCACGACCTTCTTGCGCAGCTCCGCGTCATAGGCGTTGACCAGGTTCGGGAACATCTCCCCGAACTCCTCCTCATGGAAGGCGCGCAAGGGGTTGCGGCCCATGAAGTTGATGTGGTCGCTGACCGCCACGAAGTGGCCGGGCTTGATCTCCTCGCGCACCGAGCCCACGGCCGCGGTCAGGAACACCGTCTTGAGGCCGAGGTACTCGAGCATGCGCAGGGGCAGGGCGATGCTCTCCATGGAGTGCCCCTCGTAGTAGTGGAAGCGGCCCTGCATGACGGCCACGCTCTTGCCGTGCAAGTGGCCGAGGATGAGCTTGCCCATGTGGCCGGCCACGGTGGTGCGCGGGAAGCCCGGGATGTCGCTGTAGGGGAGGATGACGGACTTCTCGAGGGTCGGGACGGCCTTGGCCAAGCCGGAGCCGAGGATGATGCCGACCTGGGGGGAGAAACCAGGAACCTTGGTCTTGACGTAGTCGGCCGCTTTGCGCACGGCTCCGATGTAGGTTTTGATTTCCATGGTGTAGGCGGGCTCCTTAGTGTTGCTCGATTCTAGCACATTTAATAAAATGCCGTGTGCCTACCCAACTCCTGCCTTTGACCAAAGCGCTGCGCGCGGACATCATCCGCATGATCGCGGCTGCGGGCTCCGGCCATCCGGGCGGATCCCTCTCCGTCATCGACATCCTGACCGTGCTTTACGACAAGCACCTGCGCCACGACCCCCAGCGGCCCGATCGGCCGCAGCGCGACCGCCTGATCCTGTCCAAGGGCCACGCCTGCCCGGCCCTCTACGCGGTCATGGCGCAGCGCGGCTTCTTCCCCAAGGAAGAGCTCATGACCCTGCGCAAGCTGGGCTCCCGCCTGCAGGGCCATCCGGAGCGTCACCGCCTGCCCGGCATCGAGGCGGCCACGGGTTCCTTGGGCCAGGGCCTTTCCATCGGTCTGGGCATGGCCCTGGCCGCCCGGCTCGACCAGACCGGCCAGCGCGTCTACGTGGTGGCGGGCGACGGCGAGATGCAGGAGGGCCAGGTCTGGGAAGCGCTCATGGCCGCGGCCAAGTTCAAGCTGGACAACCTCACCGTGATCGTGGACCACAACAACGGACAGATCGACGGACATGTCGACGAGGTGATGCCCATCGACCCTCTGGCAGAGAAGCTCAAGAGCTTCGGCTGGGAGACGCGCACGATAGACGGGCACGACCTCGACGCCATCGACGCGGCCTTGAGCGCGGCCAAGGCGGTCAAGGACAAACCCCAGGCCATCGTGGCCAAGACCGTCAAGGGCAAAGGCGTCTCCTTCATGGAGGACAACGTCGCCTGGCACGGCAAGGCGCCGAACCGGGAAGAGACCGAGAAGGCCCTGAAGGAGATCCTCAATGGGTAAGGCCACACGCGAAGCGTTCGGCGAGGCGTTGGTCGAACTGGCGGACAAGTTCCCCGGACTCGTGGTCCTGGATTCGGACCTGTCCAAGTCCACCATGACGGTCGAGTTCGCCAAGAGGCATCCGGAGCGCCACTTCGAGTTCGGCATCGCGGAGTCCAACATGATCGCCGCGGCCGCGGGCCTGGCCCTGATGGGCAAGATCCCGGTGTGCACCAGCTTCGCCTGCTTCCTGGTCGGCCGGCTGGAGACCATCCGCGTGGCCGTGACCCTGAACCGGGCCAACGTCAAGCTGGTGGGCACCCACGCGGGCCTGGGCATCGGCGACGACGGGGCCTCGCAGATGGGGCTCGAGGACGTGGCCGCGATGCGTTCCTTGCCCGGCATGACCATCCTGCAGCCGGGCGACGCCGCGGAGGCCCGCCAGGCCGTGGAATGGATGCTCCAGCACCAGGGCCCGGTCTACCTGCGCCTGACGCGCCAGAAGCTCGACGACGTCCACGGGCCGGATTACCGCTTCGCCTGCGGCCGGCTCGACGTGGTCTGGCAGCCCCAGCCCCAGCCCGCTCACTTCCAGGCCACCGTGCTCGCCTCGGGCGGGACCGTGGGAGAAGCCGTCGCCGCGGCCAAGGGGCTGCAGCCCAAGGGCTTCGCGGTGCGGGTGGTCAACGCCGGCACGCTCGCGCCTTTCGACGCCGACTCGCTGGAGGATTTCGTCAAGGACAGCGAGCGGCTGGTGACGGTGGAGGATCACAACATCGCGGGCGGCCTGGGCAGCGCGGCGTGCGAGGCCGCCACCGCTCTCGGCGCGGGACGGCCCGTGGTGCGCCTGGGCGTGCGCGAGACCGGCGAGTCGGGTACGCCGGCCGAGCTTTACGAGCGGCACGGCCTCAGCGCCCCGCACATCATGGAAGCCTGCATCCGGAACCTGGAGTAGGGCCATGCCCAAGGGGCCGGGCTTCTTCATCGCTCTGACGGTCGTGCTCTGGGGCGCGGCGGGCTTCATCGACAAGCTGACCTTGCGCTACCTGGGCCCCAACGAGACCTTCGTGGTGCGCATGGGAGTCAACGCCGCCATCTGCCTGGCGATCTTCTTCTGGGGCTGGCCGGGAGTGCGTCCCTCCGCGACCGCGGGGGGGAAGCTCCCGGTCCTGCTCATCGCGGCGAGCCTGGTCCTGACCATGGCGGCGGTCTTCTGCTACATCAAGGCCTTGTCCTCGGGCGAGGCCATGCGCATCGTGCCGCTGAGCTCCACCTTCCCGCTGGTCACCTTCCTGCTGGCCCTGGCTTTCCTGGGCGAGACCTTCTCTTGGGTCAAGCTGGCCGGGACGGTGCTCATCTGCGCCGGGGTCGGCTTGCTCGCGATTTAGTCTGACCCCTTTTTACTACAATAGGGCCATGAAAGTCGTCTTCTACACCAACGAGTACCCTCCTTATACCTACGGCGGCGCGGGCGTGGCCGTGGAGTACCTGACCCGGGAGCTGACCAAGCTCATGGACGTGGAGGTGCGCTGCTTCGGGGACCAGCGCTCCCGGAAGCCCCGCCTGCAGGTCACCGGATTCGGATCCTGGAAGGATCTCTCCATGGGCGCGTACAAAGGCTATGGCAAGGCCCTGGAGGCCGTGAGCGTCAACCTGCAGTTCTGCAAGAACAATACCGCGGACATCGTCCACTGCCACACTTGGTACACGAACCTCGGCGGCTTCTTCACCAAGATCCTCCACAAAATCCCCTTCGTCATGACCACGCATTCCTTGGAGCCCCTGCGCCCCTGGAAGCGCGAGCAGCTCGGCAACGCCTACGACCTCTCCTCCTGGATCGAGCGCAACGCCGTGGAGGCCGCCGACGCCATCATCGCCGTCTCCGCCGGCATGAAGAAGGACATCCTCTCCTGCTACGACATCCCGGGCTCCAAGGTCCACGTCATCCACAACGGCATCGACCTCCAGGAGTACCGTCCCAGCGCTGCCACGAAGACCCGGAAGCAATGGGGCATCGCCCTGGACCGACCCTACGTCCTCTTCGTGGGCCGCATCACCCGGCAGAAGGGCATCATCCACTTGGTCAACGCCCTGCCGCGCATCGACCCCCAGGCCCAGGTCGTGCTCTGCGCCGGCGCGCCGGATACCAAGGAGATCGCCGCCGAGATGGCGGCCGCGGTCGCCCGCATCCGCAGGGTGCGCAAGGACGTGGTCTGGATCCAGAAGATGCTTTCCAAGCCCGAGGTCATCGAACTCTACAGCCACGCCGCGGTCTTCTGCTGCCCTTCCATCTACGAGCCCTTCGGCATCATCAACGTCGAGGCCATGGCCTGCGGCGCGCCCGTGGTCGCCTCCGCCACCGGCGGCATCCTGGAGGTCGTCGTCCCGGGGAAGACCGGCCTGCTCGTGCCTTTCGCGCCGCGCCGGGACGGGACCTACGAGCCCAAGGACCCCCGCAAGTTCTCCCAGGACCTGGCCGCGGCCGTCAACAAAGTCCTGGCCAGCCCCGCTCTGGGCAGGCGCTTCGCGGCCGATGGCCGGCGCCGCGTGGAGACGCAGTTCTCCTGGGCCGGCGTGGCGCGCAAGACCCTGCAGCTGTACCGGAGCCTCGTGTGAAGGAGCAGGCAGCGGCTCGCGCCAAGCCTGCCGGCCTGGGCGCCCGCTGGCTGGGGGCCGGACGCTGCGAATTCCTGGTCTGGGCGCCCAAGGCCCGCAGGGTCGAATTAAGTCTTGTGTCCCGTGATTCCGCGGTACCCATGGACACGGACGGCTCAGGATACCATTGGGCCAGCGTGCCCGGGCTCCAGCCCGGCGCCCGCTACTTCTACCGCCTGGACGGCAGGCGCGCCCGGCCCGACCCCGCCTCCCGCTGCCAGCCCCTCGGCGTGCACGGCCCCTCGGCCGTGGCGGACCCCGCCTTCTGCTGGCACGACCGCGGCGGGAAGGGCCTGCCCTTGGAGCGCTTGGTCCTCTACGAGCTCCATGTCGGGACCTTCTCCAAGCCCGGGACCTTCGCGGGAGTCATCCCCCAGCTCGACGCCCTGGCGGAAACCGGGGTCACCGCCCTGTGCCTGATGCCCGTGGCGCAGAACCCGGGCTCCC
>JAQUNT010000116.1 GCA_028717525.1 Elusimicrobiota bacterium | reverse complement strand
GGGCGCATCGCGGCCCTGCTGCCCGGGGCGGACCTGCGCGCGCTCTGGGTGGAGACCTGCCACGCCGCGGCCCTGCGCATCCTGCGCGAGGAGGCCTATCCATTCCCGGAAGCCGCGGTGCTCGGCGAAGGCGAGCGCGCCTCCATCCTGGACGGGGTGGTCCCGCGCTCCCAGGCCGCGGGCCTGCTCGACGAGCTCCGCGCGGCCAAGCAGCGCCTGGAGTGGCCGCAGAGCGCCGCGGCCCGGCTCTACCAGAAGTCCCTGGAAAGCCGGCGCCGGCTGGACTTCGACGACCTTTTCCTCCACGCCCTGCGCCTTTTCGAGACCAGGCCCGCGGCCCTGGCGCGCTGGCGCGGGCGCTTCCGCCACGTGCTCATGGACGAGTTCCAGGATACCAGCCTGGCCCAGTACCGCTTCGCCGCGCGGCTGGCCGGCCAGGACTTCTGCGTCATCGGAGACCCGGACCAGTCCATCTACGGCTTCGCGGGGGTCCCTTTCGACCCCTTCGCGCAGTTCGCGGCGGACCATCCGGACTGCCGGGTCCTGCCCCTGACCGAGAACTACCGCTCGCAGGCCGTCATCCTGGACGCGGCCAAGCAGGTCATCGCGCGCAACCGGCCGCGCCTGCCCCGGGAGCTGCGCGCGCGCCTGGAGCGCGGCCTGCCCATCGAGATCTCCGGGCACCAAAGCGACCGGCAGGAGGCGGAGATGACCGCGCGCCGCATCGAGGGCCTGCTGGGCGGAGCCAGCCGGTTCACCGTGGACACCGGCTGGGCGGCTCAGACTGACGAGGGAAAACGGACTTATAGTCTGGCCGACATCTGCATTCTTTACCGCCTCAACGCCCAGGCCCGGCTCTTCGAGACGGCTCTGGAGCGCGCCGGACTGCCCTACGTGACCTACGGCAAGAAGACCAAAAAGGACGGGCAGGAGGTCCCCGAGTCGGAGGACCTGGAGCATTTCCGCGACCGCGAGGCGGCCGCACCGGGCGAGCGCATCACCTTGATGACCGCGCACCGGGCCAAGGGCCTGGAGTTCCCGGTGGTGTTCCTGACCGGCTGCGAGGAGGGCGTGCTGCCCTACCGGCGCGAGGGAGGCCCGGAGACTTCCCGTGAGGAGGAGCGCCGCCTCTTCTACGTGGCCATGACCCGCGCCAAGGACAGGCTCTTCCTGTCCTACGCCCGCAAGCGCTTCCTCTTCGGCCGGACCTGGGAGCAGCCGCCCTCCGACTTCGTGGCGGACATCGAGACGGAGCTGCGCCGGATCGAGGAGAGCCGGGCCCCGGCGCGCAAGCGGCCCCAGGGCCGGCAGCCCGAGCTGTTCTGAAAAGGAGCCTGCCATGAAAGAGACCGCCTTCTTGAGACTCGCCTCGGCGCGGCGCAGCATCCGCGCCTTCCAGGACCGCCCCGTGGAGCGCGAGAAGCTGGAGCTCTGCCTGGAGGCGGCGCGCCTGGCGCCCTCGGCCTGCAACGCCCAGCCCTGGAAGTTCGTCGTGGTGGACGAACCGGGCCTGAAGCAGCGCCTGGCCGCGGCGGTCTTCTCGGGGGCCTACGCCATCAACAAGCACGCCGCCTCCGCCCCGGTCCTGGTGGCCGTGGTCTCCCAGCGCGGCAGCGCTTGGGCCTGGGTCGGCAACCAGGTCCAGGGCACGGTCTTCCTCCTGGTGGACATCGGCATCTCCTGCGAGCATTTCGTCCTGCAGGCCGCGGAGCTGGGACTGGGCACCTGCTGGCTGGGCTGGTTCGACGCCAAGGCCGCGGCACGCCTCTTGGGAGTCCCGCGCGGCTTCCGGGTGGAGATGCTGCTGAGCCTGGGCTATCCGGCCGAGGCGCCGGGGCCCCGGCCGCGGCGCAGCCTGGCCGAGATGTCGGCCTTCAACCGCTACGGCCCTTGACAGAATTGAGGAAACCCTTTATCCTAAAAGGGTCTTTGCGGTAGAAGAGGTACCCCCATGAAAACCCGACCTCAAGCCGTAGCATCCCTGTCGCTATCCGCGGTCCTGCTCTTGGGCGCGGCCCTGCCCTCCCCGGCCCGCGACAACAGCTTCCTCTACGGCACGGACAAGCCCAACGACGCCCAATCCTTCAACCGGCACCAGACCTTGCTCGAGCACGCCCTGGCCGACATGCTCATCAGGATATACAACGACGAGTCCACGGACAAGGCCTTGCAGGAGAAGAACTTCAAGCCGGTGGCCAAGACCGGCTACTTCCCGGACCGCAAGGCCAAGGCGGACGCCTGGTTCAAGGACTACCGGGCCTCCATGGACAACTACAAGAAGTCCACGATCAAGTTCGGCATCCCCGGGTCCTTCGCCCGGCGCCAGCGCTACGGGGTCTACCGGAAGATCGCCATAGGCTACCTAGGCTCGACCAAGGGCGGACAGGGCGATGCCGAGAAGCTCACCGACTTCGAGGCCGACCTCCTAATCAGCTACTTCAAATGGAGCTCGGACGCGGGCTACGACCGGTTCCGCCGCGAGTGGATCGAGGTGACCGTGCCGCGCAGCCCGGAGGAGCACTTCCTCCTGCAGCAGCGGGTCAGCGACTGCCGCGCGATGCTGCGCTACGAGCTGCAGCGCTACATGAGCGCCCCGCCCCACGGCGCGGTCGACCCCGCGGCCCAGTTCGGCTATGTGGCCGGGCAGCTCCAGACCCTGCTCAACCGCGACGAGGCCAAGCTCAAGCCCATCTACGAGAAGGCCGGCATGAGGCTGCCCGAGAAGCCCGGCCCCAAGCCGGACCAGTCGGGCAAGACGCCGGAAGCCTTCTTCAAGCGCTTCACGGACATCGAGCACGCGGTCCTGACCTACGTCATAACCGGCAACCAGACCTTGGCCCAGTTCAAGAAGGACGAGGCGGCCGCGGACCAGGACCCGGCCAAGGCGCCCGACTTGGTGGCCAAGTGGCGCAAGAGCGCCCAGGCCGAGATCGCTCAGTACATCAAGAGCTCTCCTCCGGCCGGCAAGGGCGCGGCCATGGAGAGGCTCACCCCCTTCGAGTCCACCTACATCCAGTGGCGCCTCAAGCGGGTGGACCCCGGGCTGTGGGAGCAGCTGCAGCGCATCGCGGAGGAGGCCGACGCCGCGGTCAAGGCCGGCGACAAAGGCGCGCCGAACCGGCTGGTCAAGAAGCTGCGCTCCCTCGTGCGCGCCGACCTGAGGACCTACAACGCCGCCAAGGACAAGACCAAGGTCAAGGAGACCCTGCCGCCTTGGGCGCAGGGCGCGCTCAAGCCGGGGACCAAGTTCGAGCAGCTCTTCCCCGCGCCCCCGAAGCCGGTTAATCCCACTAGGCCGGACCAGACGGGGACGCCCGGCGCGGACCAGCAGGACGAGCCGGCAGCCGCCCCGGCCACACCGAGCGGCCTGGACCCGGTCGAATACAAGGTGATCCAGTACCTCATCGCCTCCGAGCCTGACGAGGCCAAGAGGAAGTCCATGCAGGAGGCCCTGGACGCGGCCCTCAAGAAGGCGGAGAGCGACCCGGAGCGCCAGGCCTTGGTCAAGGACTGGCAGAAGAAGGTCGTCGCGGAGATCAGCAAGCAGCTCGCCGCCAAGGACCACGCGGCCTTCAACCAGAAGACCGGGCTCGACGACAAGCAGCTGGCGAAGTACTTCTGCGCCAACCCCAGCGTCAAGCTCTGGCTCAATTCCCAGAAGGCCATGGAGCAAGCCACCGCGCTGGTCGAGAAGGAAAAGGCGTCGCTGGGCGCCACCACCGGGATCGAGGAGTCCAAATCGGGCCTGGACTTCACGCCCTCGGACGAAGTGAAGAACATCTGCACGAACTTGGCCAACATGGACAACGCCCCGCAGACGGCCCGGGAGACGCTCGGCTCCGGCGGCCTGGGGACGCAGAGGGGCGCGGGCGTGGACAACAAGGACGTGCCCGGCCTGGTCGCGGGCGGCGTGGCCGGCGAGAAGAAGGAGAAGTTCAAGCTGATAGACCTCGACGACCAGGGCAAACGGGACTCGGTGGCCTTCGGGGTCATGACCGGGGGAGTCTTCGGCCTCCTGGCCATGGGCGCCGCGGCCGGCCCGGCGGGGATCTTCGCCATGGCCCTGCTGGGAGGCATCTGCGGCTTCCTGGGCTACGCCCTGACGCACTCCAAGAAGAAGAAGTAGCAGGTCCCGGCATGGACGAACCCGCCCAGCCCCCGGCCGCCCACTCGGGGCCCCTGCCCTGGGTGAAGCTGCGCGCCGCCTCGGCCACCGCCAACCTCTACAAGCGCATGATCGCGCAGGCCGACCCCAAGGCCCGCGCCGGCGACCTCGTGGCGGTCTACGACAAGGCCGGCGCCCCCTATGGGGTGGCCCTCTACAACCCCAAGAGCCTCATCACTCTGCGCCTGCTGAGCCGGGAGCTCGCCGGCTTCGACCCGGAGGAGTTCTTCGCCAAGCGCCTGGCCCGGGCCGTGGAGCTGCGCCGCTCCTTGCTCAGGCTCGACGAAGTCGCCGACGCCTACCGGGTCGTCTACGACCTGGGCGACGGCCTGCCCGGCCTGGTGGTGGACCGCTACGGGGACTTCATCGTGCTGGAGCTCTACTCCTTGGCCATGTTCCGGCAGGCCGAGCGCCTGGAGCGCCTGCTGGCCGCGCACTATCCGGGCGCCAGGTTCGTGCGCCGGGCCAGCGAGCACACGGAGAGCATGGAGGGCTTCAGCATCCCCGCCGGCCCCCCCACCGTGACCCGCGTCCGGGAGCACGGGGTGCTCTTCGAGGTCGACCTCACCGGCGGGCACAAGACCGGCTTCTTCTGCGACCAGCGCGACAACCGCCTGGCCGTCTGCCGGCTGGCCGGGGGCCGCACGGTCCTCGACGTCTGCGCCTACACCGGAGGCTTCGGCCTCTACGCGGCCAAGCTGGGCGGCGCCCAGGCCGTCACCTGCGTCGAGCTCGACCCCGAGGCCTGCCGGCTCATCGCCAAGAACGCCCGGCTCAACGGGGTCGAGCTGGAGACGGTCTGCGTGGACGCCTTCCCCTACCTGCGCCAGATGGCCGCCAACCGGCGGACCTTCGACCTCGTCGTCCTCGACCCCTACAAGATGATCGCCTCGCGGGAAGGCTACAAGCTGGGCCGGCAGAAGTACGTGGACCTCAACCGCCTGGCGCTCTCCGTGATATCCGAGGGCGGCATCCTGGTGACCTGCTCCTGCAGCGGGATGCTGTCCTGGGATGAGTTCCAGGCCTGCCTGCGCACCGCCGCGGGCTCGGCGCGCAGGCGCGTGGAGGTCTTCCGCAAGACCGGGGCCGGGCCGGACCATCCGGTCGCGGCGGACTCTCCCGAGGGCGAGTACCTGAAAGCCCTCTGGTGCCGGGTGCTCTAGGACTTCTTCGGCGCCGCCTTCTTCTCCGGGACTTTGGGCTCCACGGTGAAAGCCACCCATTCCGTGAGGGCCACGAAGCCGTCCTTGTTGGAGTCGGCCTTCTGGAACTCCTCCCGGGCGTTCCGGGCGAGTTCCTCGCGACTGAGCTTGCCGTCCTTGCTCTTGTCGATCAGCTTGAAGAGGGTCGTCTTGGATGCGACGCACTCCACCGAGGTGATGGCGCCGTCGCCGTCGCGGTCGGCGTGCCGGAATGAGTCCTTCTTCGCTCCGCTCCGGGCGGGTTTCGCCGGGGCCGCCGCCTGCGCTCCGCAGAAGAGGGCGACGTACTCGTCCACGGTCACGAAGCTGTCCCCGTTGATGTCCATGGCCTGGGCGGACTTCTGCGCGGCCGCCTGGCTCTCCGCGGGCGAGACCTGGCCGTCCCGGTCGGCATCCTGGTCCTTGAAAAAGGACGAGACATAGGCCTGGTACTCGGTCACCGTGACTTTCCCGTCGGCGTCTGCGTCCTGGACGGTGAACACCGGAGGTTTGCCCGGGGCGTCGGCCGCCCCGGCGGGGACTCCCCAAAACGCGGCCAGGGCCGCGGCTGCCAGCATCACGAATCGTCTCATTTTGATTTCTCCTTGGTACGCGGGTTTCAGAGCCCGGCCCCGACGGCCCGGGCCTGCACGGTCAGCTCGTCGCCGACCGAGCCTGCGAATTCGACGAAGCCGCCCTTGGCCACGAAGGCCTCTCCCGAGTCCGCGGCGCTGTCGTAGGTCGCCTCGTCCTCCGGCGAGAACACGATGACCCGGGAGCCCTTGGGCTTCTGGAAGCTCAGGACCAGGCCGGCTCCGGCCGAGAGCCACTCGCTGAAGCCCTCCCCTCCGATCTTCGCGCCGTTCTCGCCCGTCTTGAGGGCGGCCGCGGCCTCGCCCGGGCTGAAGAGCAGGCTGGAGAGCCAGGCCCAGGTCGCGCCGTCCTTTTCGAACAGGCTGAGCTCCATCTGGTCGCGCACCGCGTCGAACGGCATGCCCGCGGTGCTCGGGCCGTCGATCCGCAACGCGTTGCCGAAGTACACGTACCCGGGCAGGTCCTTGTACAGGTAGGACCTCACGAAATGCGACCCCACGGAGGTGAAGGCTTCCCGGGGAGAGACGTTGCGCCGCAGCCAGCGCCTGCCGTCCATGGGGATCCTCAGGCTCCGGGGCTCGGCCAGCGGCTGGAGCTTCTGCATCGCGATCCTGTCCAGCCACATGGACCCCATGTGGTCCACGAAATAGTCTTCGCCGCCGACGGAGATGAAGTAGGAGCGCTCCCCCTTGGGGTCGTGGTAATAGCCGTCGTTGTAGACCAAGGACCGCGCCGGCGACTTCTCCTGCCCCTGGAAGGCGTTCACGGTCAGGCTCCTCCGGCCCGCGTCGAACACGGCCTGGAAGAGCTGGTTCTCGTTGGCGTAGTAGCCGGCGTAGGCCTCCTCCGCCTTGGGCCACGACCGCGGGGGCACGGGCGCGGGCACCGGCTGCTCCTCCTTCCCGACGAGCTTCCTCTCCGCCAGCGCCGCGTCCAGGATGTCCAGGGCGATCTGCATCGCGCCGCTCTTCGGCCCGGAGCCGACGACCGCGACGGAGAGCTTCTGGTCCGGGACGGTGTAGAGCATGGAGGAGTGCTCCCCGGAGCCGCCGC
>JAQUNT010000115.1 GCA_028717525.1 Elusimicrobiota bacterium | reverse complement strand
AGGTGCGCCAGCCCCAGCAGCAGCATCTGCCAGAGGGACAGGGTCGCGGTGTCGGGCGCGGTCATGTAGAGGCGGCACACCCCGACCACGGATTCCATGCCCTTCTGCAGGAAGATGGAGGCGCAGACCAGGATGGTGCCGACCAGAAGCCCGGTGGCCACGTTGCCTTTCTTGATCTCGTTCTCCATGTCGAAGTCGGGGTTGGCCCGGATGAAGACGCGGTAGGTCACGTAGATGACCGTGCCGGACATCAGGACCGCCAGCAGGAACTCGAAGAGGCTCACCATCACTCGCATCAGGAACATGGTCGTCTCCTTGCCCGGGGCTCACCCAGGGCTGTTTGCGAACGGCTCGATGCGGAACCCCTCGCCGGCCTGCAGCAGGGGCATGGTGTCGGCGCCCACCTGGCCCGGGGGCAGCCAGGCCGGGCCGGCGGGCTCGATGAGGACGTAGCGCTGGCCCTGCCACTCCACGAAAGCCTCGCCTTGGGCGGGCAAGCGCTGGATGGCCATGAGGTAGTGCTCGGGCACGGCGATGCCCACGATGCGCACCCCGGACCAGTTGGACAGGATGGCGGCCAGCAGGGCGGTCTTGGTGTCGCAGTCGCCCCAGCCGCGCACCATGGACATGGCCGGGGGCAGGATGCCGCCCGTGTGTTGGCCGCCCTCCACGGACGCCGGGACCTGGTAGTTCAGGGCGGTCTGGACCATGGCCGCGGCCGCGCCCACCAAGGTCTCGGAATCATAGCTGTTGCGCGCGGCCATGGAATCCAGGGCCAGAGCCACGGGCTTGAGGTCCGGGACGCTCCTGCGGGCGATGGCGGGGACGTCGGCCTCGACCACGTTGCCGGCCCGGAGCCGGAAGCCTTTGGAGACCAGGTAATCCCGGCGCTTGCGCTCGAACTCGGCCTTGAGGTTGGCGACGGCGCTGTCGAGCTGGTGCTGGGTCTTGCGGGTGGACACCGCGAGCTTGAAGGCGCTCTGGCGGGCGCGCTCGTGCCACTGGTCCAGGGCGTCCAGGCCGGCCTGGGTGTACCAGAAGCCGCCGCAGTAGGCGGCGTAGGACTTCTTGGGGATCTGGTAGCGGACCTGGAGCCGGTCGCGGTTGAAGTTCTGGAAGAAGTATTCGGAGAAGAAGGAGTCCGCGGTCTGGCCGAGGCGCTGGGAGGCGCGGACCCGGCCCGCCGCGCCATCCTGGCCGGCGGGCTGGCTGCGCAGGTCGGCGGCGCGGGGAAAGAGGGCCTGCTCGCAGCGCCAGCACAGGCCCGCGGCGGCGCCGTAGCCGAGCAGGAGGGCCGGGGCCAGGAATCGCAGGGGCGGGCCGACGCGCATGGCCTGGAGGATACCAAATTGGAGCGCGGCAAGACTTGCATCCTCTTCGTGAGCCTGTTATATTATGCAGGCTCATGGCACATCACAAGCCCGACGAGGTCCCCGGCGAGCCTCCTCAGGAGTACCGGCCCCCGCTGGCCGAACCCGGCTCGCCGGACGACTGGTTCCTGGGCCGCAAGGTCGGCCCCTGCCGGGTCGAGGCCCTCCTGGGCCGCGGGGGCATGGGCGCCGTGTACCGCGCCCACCACGTCCCCCTGGACCGTCCCGTCGCGCTCAAGGTCGTCTCCCCCGAGTGGCTGGGCTCCCCCGCGGCCGCGCAGGCTTTCCTGGCCGAGGCCCGCATCGCCGCGCGCCTCGAAGACCCCCGCATCGTGCAGGTCTACGACGTCGGGGTCTACGGCGAGCAGACTTACATCGTGATGCAGTTCATCGTGGGAGAGAACCTCGAGGCCAAGGTCAGCCGCGACGGCCCCCTGGCGCCCCAGGAAGCCCTGCGCGTGGTCAAGGAGGCGGCCCTGGCCCTGGCCACCGCGCACCGCCAGGGCGTGGTCCACCGGGACGTCAAGCCCGCCAACATCATGCTCGGCGCCGACGGCTCCGTGCGCCTGACGGATTTCGGCATCTCGGTGATGGCCGGCCGCTCCGACCCGCACCTGGAGGGCTTGGCCACCATGGGCTCCTTGGACTTCATGGCGCCGGAGCAGGCCTTCGGCGCGCCGCCCGACCCCCGCATGGACCTTTACTCTTTGGGCGCCACCTACTTCTACGCCCTGACCGGCCGGCCCCCGTTCGCGGCCAAGACCGCCGGCGACCTTCTGCTCCAGCACCGCGAAGAGCCGGTGCCGGACGTGCGCCTACGGCGCCCTGAGGCGACCGCCGCCGTGGCGGCCCTCATCGAGCGGCTCATGGCCAAGAACCCGACGGACCGTCCAGCGGGCGCCAGCGAGGTGGTGCGCGAATTGGAGTCGCCGCGCATGCTCGTCAATGTCGACTCCAGCGGCTCGCCGTTCAGCCTGGCGCCCCCGCCCCTGGACCCCAAGGCCGCCGGCATCTACCCCGGCCCGGATTGCGCCCCGGCGCCGGCGGCAGGGAAATCCGTCCCGCTGGGACCTGCGGAATCACCGCTGCCGCAGGCACCGGCGGAACTCCCGATGCCGCCGGCGCCGACCCTGGCGCCGACCCGGCCGCTGCCGCCCCTGCCCGCGGCGCCGGCGCACCGTCGGCATGTCGTCAAGGCCGCGGCGGGATTGGCGGTCCTGGCCGTCATGGGGCGGCTCTGGCACGGCACGGGCCGCCCGGACTGGGCCGCGGCCGGCGTCTTCGCCGCGGCGGCCGCCGCCTTCTGCCTCGCGCAGCAGGGCTGGCGTCCCTGGCTGCGGGGCTTGGCCTCGGGCCTGGCCGGCGTCGGCATGGCCGCCGCCTTCTATCGCTTCGGGGCGGGAGGCTTCGTCTGGCCGACCCAGGCCCCGGACCTCGATTTCTTCGTGCTCGCCGCGCCCGGCGTGGTGGCGGCCGGCGCGGCCTTCTGCCTCGGGGTCTGGACCGCCGACCGCTGGACCGCGGCCGGCCTGACGGCCGCCGCCGGGGCTCTGCTGCTCCTGGCCGCGTGCTCGCTCCAACTGCCGCCCGGTTCGGAGTGGCTGGAGGGGGTGCGGGCGTTCGCAGCGGGGCAGGGGCGGTGGTTCGACGCCTCGGGCGGGCCTTGGCGCTGGGGCGCCCTTCTGGCCCTGACTTTGGCCGGGCTCTTCCTCCTGCGCCGGGGCAGCGGCTCGGCGCGGTCAGGCCAGGCGCCCACCGTCCTCAATTGGAACAGGTAGGGCTCACCGCCGGGCCTGGAGCCGCGCCAGCTCCTGCGCGATGAGGCCGCAGACCCGCGGCTCCCGCGCGAAGCAGGCCTGAGACCCCGGCTCGTCGAGCAGGCGGCAGAGCTCGGGCTCCAGCCTCGGACAGGCCTCGCGCAGGGCGGTCTCGTAGAGGCGCACCGCCTGCTGCTCCTCACCGCGGCCCGCGGTGAGCGAGGCCAGGGAGAGGTAGGCGCCGGCCAGGGCCGGATCGAGGCGCAGGGCGGCTGCGAAGTCGTCGCGGGCCTCCCGGCGCCGTCCCAGCAAGGCATAGACCACGCCCCGGTCGCTGCGCAGCTTGGCGTCCGCCGGGTCTACGCGCAGCAGCCTGTCGAGCAGGCGCAGGGCGCCCCAGTAGTCGCCGCGCTCCTGCAGCTGCCAAGCCCGCTTCCTCTCATCGGAACCCGGCACGGACGCCGTCACCGGAGGCCCGGCCGGGGCGGGAGCCAGCAACAGGGGGCGCAGCCGGGATGAGCTGTCGAGGAGGCGCCGCTTGAGGCGCTCGCGGCCGGTTTGGGGCCAGGCGTCCAGGAGTTCCCGGGCCAGGTCCGCAAGGCGCGTGTCCAGGCGGCTGAGCTCGGAGTCGATGCGCCGCGCGCGGTCCGCTGCCGCCGCGCCGCGCGGCGCCTGCAGGGGACGGAAACTGGGGCCCCGTTCCCGCCACGCGGACTGGGCCCGGGCGTAGGCGGCCTCGGCCTGGGCTTGCCGGCCCGCGGCCATGTGCCACAGGGTCTCGAGCAGGTGCCCCCGGGAGAGCTTCTCGGCGCGCTGCTCCTGGCCGGGCTCCAGGCCGGCGGTGATGCGCTTCAGCCAGGCCCGCGCGGGCCGGCCCGAGGCGGCCAGGGCCCAGGCGTAGGTGAACTGCATGGGGTATTGGCCGGGGGCCAACTCCAGGGCCCGGCGGGCGCTCGCCACCGCAGTCGAGGCCTCGCCCCGGCGCAGCAGCTCGCGGCTGTAGAGATGCAGCAGCCAGGCGTCGTCCGGGCCGCTGCGCAGGGCCCGCGCGACCGGGACCTGCAGGGGCGGCAGGGGCCGGCCGGGGAAGGCGATGACGCAGAGGAGCGTGGCCAGGCCCGCGGTGGCCGCTGCGGCCAGATAAGGCCAGGCCAGCCAGCCCAGCGGCCGGGGCTGCCGCTGCGCGGCTGGACCGGGCCATAGGCCCCAAGCCCCAGCCGCGGCCGCGGAGCTCAGGACGAACCAGAGCGGCTCCAGGTACCTCCTCTCGATGGCCAGCAGGCAATGGATGCCCGCGAAATAGGCACAGAACAGGGCGGTCTGCCGGAAGGCCTCGTGCCGGAAGCGGAGCGCGAAGACCAGCAGAGCCGCGGCCCAGAGCAGCGGATGCTCGAGAAGGACGAAGCGGACCCTCTCCGCGCAGCCCGCCAGATAAGGCCCCGGATGGCGCAGGACGCGCCGGGCGGCCCAGGACAGGACGCGGTCGCCGTCCGGGATGCCCGCCAGCCAGCGGTAGTTGCCTGAGAGGTTCGGACCGATGCCGATGGCGGCCGTGGCCACATCGCTGTCGGCGCGCCTGTCTTCGAGCGGGATGAAGCGGCCGTGCAGACGCAGGTTCATGAGCCCCCAGGGCGCCAGGAGCGCGTAGGAGCAGACTAGAAGAGCCGCGGCGCCCGCCAGGCTTCGGCGCCGGTCGCGCTCTGGTCCGCCGCGGAGCAGGTCATAGGCCGCCAGCAGCGGGGGCAGCAGGAAGAGGGTCGAACGGCAGAGCAGGCTCAGACCGATGGCCAGGCCGAGAGCCGCGCTGCGCCTCCAGTCCGGACGGGACGCCCGCCAGACCAGCAGGAGCACGACGAGGCCCACCAGGAGCTTGTAGATGATCTCCTCGCCCATGCCCACCTCGTTGGCGGACCAGGGCCAGGCGGCCAGGAGCGCGGCCAAGCCCCCCGCTCCCGGACCCTGCAACAGGGAGCCCAGCTCGAAGGCCAGGGCCGCGGGGCCGACCCACAACAGCCCGCTGGCGGCGGCCTGGGCCCAGTGCGGGGCGTGGCCGTTGTACCAGGCCAGGACGGTTCCGGCCAGGGGCATGCGGAAGGAGACGCCCTCGCCGGGCGCGCCGTGCAGGAAGGCTTCCCCGGCCACGACCATCTCGGAGAAGCCCTCGCCGTCGCGGAGCAGCTTGCCGGCGGGGTATCGTTCCAGGCAGAGCGCCAGGGCCGCCAGCAGCGCCAGCCAGGGCCAGATCTTCAGGGCCAGGCGCCGCAGCCCCGGGCCTTCAGGGGAGGGTCGGGACCGAGAGTTTGACGTTGGCGATGAGGGGGTCAGGATAGATCCCGAAGTACAGGACTCCGGCCGCGGCCACGGCCAGGCAGCCGCAGAGGTAGGGCCCGGCGCGCAGCGCCTGCCCTGCGGCCCCTTCGCGCCGGGCCGGCAGGAAGAACATGTGGTAGGCGATCCTCATATAGTAGTAGACGGAGATGACGCTGTTGATCACGGCGACCACGGCCAGGCTGTAGAAGACCCACGGGCTGACCGCTCCGGCGGCGTCGCGTCCGGCCAGCAGCGCGGCCGCGAACAGGTAGAACTTGCCGATGAAGCCGGCCAGCGGGGGCAGGCCGGCCAGCGAGAGCAGGAAGAGCGCCATGAGCAGGGCCAAAGACAGGGAGCGCTGGGCCAGGCCGTCGAAGGCCGAGAGCTCGTAGGACCCCACGCCCCCGCGCGAGCCGTCGTCGCCCACGGCCTGGGCCACGGCGAAGGCCCCCAGGTTCATGGCCACGTAGACCAGGCTGTAGATGAGGACCCCCTCCAGGCCCAGCCCGTTGGCGGCGACGATGCCGATGAGGATGTAGCCGGCCTGGGCTATGGAGGAGTAGGCCAGCAGGCGCTTGACGTTGTCCTGGAAGATGGCGACGGTGTTGCCCACGGTCATGGTGAGCATGGCCAGCAGGGCCAGCAAGGTGGTGAACTCCAAACCCGCGGCCGGGACCAGGACCACGTAGACCCGCGCCAGGACGCCCAAGGTCGCGATCTTCGGGGCCACGGAGAGGAACGCCGTCACCGGCAGGGGCGCCCCTTCGTAGGCGTCCGGGACCCAGAAGTGCATGGGCGCCATGGCGGCCTTGAAGCCGAAGCCGAGCAGGATGAAGGCCATGGCCAAGGTGAGCACCGGGCCCTGGGTCTGCAGGGCCGGCTGCCAGAGCCCGGAGCTCGCCGGGTCGACGAGCCGCGTGGTCCCCGTGGCGCCGTAGTACAGCGAGATGCCGTAGACCATGATGGCCGAGGAGAAGGCCCCGAAGAGGAAGTACTTGATCGCGCCCTCGTTGGACTTGGGGTTGGCGCGTTCGAAGCCGGTCAGCACGAACGAGGAGATGGAGATGAGCTCCAGGGCCACGAAGACCAGGAGCAGGTCGGCGGCCGAGACCAGCAGCATCATGCCCACGGCGGAGAAGACCAGCAGGGCGCAGAAGGTCCCGGTCTGGGCCGGCGGCAGCTGCCCGTACTCCAGGCAGAGCATGACCGTCATGATGACGGAGAGGAGCACCGCGAGCTTGAAGAACTGGCTCATGGGATCGACCACCCAGAGTCCCCCTCCGACACCTGCGGAACTTCCCATACCGCAGGCGATGAGGACCAAGGTCAGGGTCGCGGAGACCCAGGAGAAGTGGTAGAGGAGCTTGTGGGCTCGCGCCGGGGCCAGGAGGTCGGCCAGCAGCAGCGCGAGGCCGAACAAGGAGAGCGCGATCTCCGGCGCCAGCAGGCCTAGGTTCTGCATGGGTTCACTTGATGAGCCCCGCCATGTGGCCGACGGTGGCGTTGATGAGGTCCAGGGCGGGCTTGGGGTAGAAGCCCAGGTAGACGGTGAGGGCCACCAGGGGCAGCATGGCGCAGAGCTCCCGAGCGTCCACGTCGGCCAGGG
>JAQUNT010000114.1 GCA_028717525.1 Elusimicrobiota bacterium | reverse complement strand
GGAGGCGCACGCCGTGACCTTCGCGGCCGGCCTGGCGGCCGAGGGCTACCGGCCGGTGCTCGCCCTCTACTCCAGCTTCCTGCAGCGCGGCTTCGACCAGGTGGCGCACGACGTCTGCCTGCAGAAGCTCCCGGTCACCTTCGCCATCGACCGCGGCGGCCTGGTGGGGGAGGACGGCCCCACCCACCACGGCGTCTTCGACCTGGGCTACCTGCGCCTGCTGCCCGACATCACGGTGATGGCGCCGGCGGACGAGAACGAACTGCAGCACATGCTGCGCACCGCCCTGACCTTGGACGGCCCGGCCGCTCTGCGGTATCCCCGCGGCCTGGGCGTGGGCGTGGCCATGGACCCCGAGGCCCGGCCCCTGCCCGTGGGCAAGGGGGTGCGCCTCAAGGAGGGCGCCGCGGTCACCTTGCTCGCCATCGGCGACCGCGTGCATCCCGCCTTGGCCGCGGCCCAGCTGCTCGACGACATGGGAGTGCAGACGGGCGTCATCAACATGCGCTTCGTCAAGCCCATCGACGAGGAGCTCCTGCGCCAGGCCGCGGCCGCGACCCCCCGGCTGGTGACGGTGGAAAACAACGCCCTGCCCGGCGGCTTCGGCAGCGCCGTGCTCGAAGCCCTGGGCGGCGTCCCGGCGCAGGTCCTGCGCCTGGGCATCCCCGACCGCTGGGTGGAGCACGGGTCCTTGGACCAGATCCACGACCTGGCCGGGATCTCTTCCCAGAAGATCGCGCAGCGCGTCGCCGAGTGGCTCGGGCTGCAGCCCCGCCCGGCCGCCCCGGCCGCCGGCGCAGCGCGCCGTTAGGAGGAACCATGATCACGAACGAGACCAAGACCCTGACCGAAGAGGAGTTCGCCGTCCTCAGCGAGGACCAGCAGGCCCCGGCGGCTCCCCCCGCCGAGGAGACCGACCCCGAGAAGCTCAAGAAGATCGCGCGCAAGCCTCCCAAGGAAGGGCCCTGCAAGCGCTGCGGCCAGGACCGGCCCCTCAACCGCCTGATGCTGTGCTACCCCTGCTGGGTCAAGACCGAGCTGGAGAAGACCGGCTGGCGGGAAGGCATGCCCCACCCGGACTGGTGCCACTGCGAAGGCATCAAGGACCACCAGCGCAGGTCGGACGGCAACTGAGGAAGCCTCATGAGACTGGTCGGCCTCTGCGCGCTCGCCGCCGTGCTCGCCTGGGGTCTGCAGGGGTGTGCCACGGCGCCCGGCAGGTCGCGGGGCACGGGCACGCACCGAGTCATCGACGCGTCACCGGAGGAGGCCCGCCAAGCCCTGCATCGCGTGTTCGGCAAGATGGGCGAGGGTTTCACGGTCTCCGACCAGGAAGACTTGGTCCAAGCCGTCTACGACAATTCGACCCAGGGAGTCCGGGTCAGGTTGGCCTACAAGGCCTTCCTGTCGCCCGGGCCGAACGGCGGGCAGACCGACGTGGAGATGCTCTGCGAGATCCCGTTCTCCCGCCCAGACGCGCTAAGAAAGTGCGAGAGCAATTTCCTGGGCCACCTGCCTGACGCGGTCGATCTGGCCCGGCTGCGGCGCCAGGCCCCTTCCGGGGGCGGAGAACGCCCGCCCTCCAGGGACGGCGGGCCCCGGCCCGCCGCCGATGACGTCGACTCCCCCTCCTACCGCGTGCCGGAGCGGCCGCAGGACTTCGCCGTGGTCGTGGGCATCGAGGACTACAGCTCCCTGCCCGCGGCGCGCTTCGCGGCGCGCGACGCGCAGGCCGTGGCCGCGCACCTCAAGGCCCTGGGCTGGCCGCAGCGCAACATCGCCCTGCTCACCGGCGTTCAGGCGACGAAGACCGGCCTGGCCAAGCACCTCGAGGCCTGGCTCCCGAACAACGCCGGCGAGCAGTCCACCGTGTTCTTCTATTACTCGGGCCACGGCGCGCCCCAGCCCGAGACCGGCGAGGCCTACCTGGTCCCCTTCGACGGCGACCCGGAATACCTGGCTGAGACCGGCTACCCTCTCCAGCGCCTCTATGAGCGGCTGGGAGCCCTCAAGGCCAAGCGCGTCATCGTGGCCCTGGACTCCTGCTTCTCCGGGGCCGGCGGCCGCTCCGTGCTGGCCCAGGGCACCCGGCCCTTGGTCAACAAGGTGGACGTGGGCTCGCTCTCCGGCTCCAAGGTGGTGTCGCTGAGCGCCTCCCAGGCCAGCCAGATCTCAGGCACGGCCGAGGACGAGCGGCACGGCCTGTTCACCTATTACCTCCTCCAGGGCCTCAATGGCGCGGCCCGGGACCAAAACGGCGGGGTCACGGTGACGTCCCTGTTCGACTACCTCGCGCCCAAGGTGGCGGACCAGGCCCGCCGCTCCAACCGCAGCCAGAACCCCCGGATGCTGCCCGCCGCGGGCTCGGCGACGGGGCAGTGGCGGCTCAGGTAGGGATCCTACTTGAAGGCCACCTTCCGGTAGAAGGCCAGCTCGGCGATGGACTCGCGCACGTCGGCCAGGGCCTCGTGCTGCTTGGGCTTCTCGTAGCGGCAGGCCTGCCCCGGGTACCATCTCTGCACCAGCTCCTTGACGGTGCTGACGTCGATGGAGCGATAGTGGAAGAAGTCGTGCAGGAGGGGCATGTAGCGCACCAGGAAGCGCCGGTCCTGGCCGATGGTGTTGCCGCAGAGCAGGCATTTGCCGGGCGGACACCAACGGATCAGGAACTCCAAGGTCCGCGCCTGCCCGTCGGCCATGGTCACGCGGGACTGGCGCACGCGCTCGGTCAGGCCGGACTGGCCGTGATGCTCCACGCACCAGGGGTCCATGCGGGCGAGGACCTCGTCGGGCTGGCGGATGGCGAGGCAGGGCCCTTCCGCCAGCTCGCGCAGTTCGCTGTCGGTCACGATGGTGGCGATCTCGAGGATGGTGTCCTTTTCGGGAAACAGGCCCGACATTTCCAGATCGAGCCAGACCAGATTCTTGTCGCTGACCATTTCTCCTCGTCGATGACCGCCAAGGCATGATAGCAAAAATGTGACTTAAATCACCTTGACACCGGTTTTGGGCTTCTGTTAGACTAGCCATGCAGGTAAGCCGACACGTTTACGGCAGACCTATTGAGGAGGACTGACGACATGCAACTCGCAAAGCTGAGTGTACTCGTGGCCGCCGCAGCCGTGAGCGCAGTGGTCGGCTGCACTGCCCCCCAGAAGGCCGCCCCCATCGCCAACAACGCCCCCGAGTGGGTCAATAAAGGCTCCGGAGCCTTCAAGGACGCGCAGGGCGGCGCCGTGTTCTACGGTGTGGGCATCGCCCAGGGCATCCGCAACCGCGCCCTGCAGGTCACGGCCGCCGACGACCGCGGCCGCGCCGAGATCGCCAAGATCATGAACAGCTACGTCACGGTCTTGAGCAAGGACTACATGGCCTCCATCACGGCCGGCGACATGAGCAAGTCCAGCGAAGAGCAGATGGTCAGCCAGACCATGAAGAACTTCGCCAAGTTCACCTTGCACGGCGCCATGCCGGTGGACCATTGGAAGGACCCGACGGACGGCACGCTCTTCGCCCTGGTCAAGCTCGACATGGCCGCGGTCAAGAAGAGCCTCGACGAGTCCAAGGAGCTCGACTCCAAGATGCGTGACTACGTCAAGGCCAACGCGGAGAAGGCTTTCGACGAGCTCGCGGCCGAGGAAGCCAAGCACTAAGCCGGCCCTTCGTCGCCACAGCCCAGACTGCGGGCGTCCTGCGCCTGCAGTCTGGGCGACTCGATATCTGAAGGAGAGACCATGTTCAAACCCCTGCAATCCGTCTGCATCGCCGTGCTGCTGTTCCCGCTGCTGGCCGGCTGCGCCTCGACCCAGGTCCAGCGCATGGACGTAGGCGAAGTCAAGGACATCAGCGGCCGCTGGAACGACACCGACTCCCGCCTGGTCGCCGAAGAGATGATCAAGGACTGTCTCTCCCGCCCCTGGCTGGCGACCGCCACCTCCAAGAAGGGCGGCATGCCGACCGTCATCGTGGGCACCGTGCGCAACCAGAGCAGCGAGCACATCGCCACGGACACCTTCATCGAAGACCTGCAGCGCGAACTCCTGAACTCCGGCAAGGTGGAGTTCGTGGCCTCCAAGGGCGAGCGCGGCGACGTGCGCGACGAGCGCCTCGACCAGGACACCAACGCCTCCGAGGAGACCCGCAAGGAGCACGGCCAGGAAGCCGGCGCGGACTTCATGCTCAGCGGCATCATCTCCACCATCACGGACCAGGAGGGCGGGAAGTCGGTGGTGCTCTACCAGACCAACCTCAAGCTGCTCAACATGAAGAGCAACGTCATCGCCTGGAACGGCTCTAAGAAGATCAAGAAGTTCGTCCAGCGCGCCAAGGCGGGCTGGTAAGCCGGTGAACGCAAGCCGCTGCCGTCCGGAGATAATATGCTGAGATTCCCCCCCCACATCGCCATCCGGGCGGCGGCGGCCGCCGTGCTGTTCTGCGCGGCAGCCGGCTGCCAGTCAGGACCTTCCGGCGCGCACAAGAGGGGCCTCAACGCCTTCCTGGCGGCGCAGGACTACGCCGGGGCCGAGGCTGCGCTCGAGAAGGCCAAAGAGGGCCAGTACGGCAAGAAGAACCTGGTGCTGTTCTACCTCGACAAGGGCACCATCCTGCACCACGAGGGCAAGTACCCGGAAAGCGACGCGGCCTTCGACACGGCCGAGCAGCGCATGGTGGAGCTCTACACCAAGAGCGTGACCAAGACCGCGGGCATGCTGGTGCTCAACGACAACACCGTGGACTACGCGGGCGAGCCGTTCGAGAGCGCGCTGACCAACGTCTACCGATCCTTCAATTGGCTCCTGCAGGGCAAGCTCGACCAGGCCCTGGTCGAGGCGCGCAAGGCCGGGATCTTCCTCGACGAGCTCAACCGGATGCTGGAGGGCAAGGCCAAGTACAAGGACGACGCCTTCGCCCAGTATATCTCGGCCCTGCTCTACGCCGACGCGGGCAAGATGGACGACGCCCGCATCTCCATGGACAAGGCCATGGAGGCCTACGGCTGGTACCAGACCGCCTACGGCTCCCCCAAACCGGTCTTCCGGTTCCCCAAGGAGGACAAGAAGAACCCGCGCGGGGAGCTGGTCTTCGTGCACTTCAACGGGGTGGCGCCGATCAAGCTCTCCAAGACCTTCCAGGTCGCCTGGGGCAACGCCGTGGCCATCGCCAAGGAGAACGACACCGAAGCCCAGGGGGCGCAGTTCTCCAACGGCCTGCGCGCGGGCATAACGGGGAACTCCATAACGATATCCTACCCCGAATACCAGGCCCAGCCCTTCCGGACCAAGTCCTCCGAGGTCACTGTCGACGGCGGCGAGACCCTGCCCACCACGCTGATGGAGGACATCCAGGCCATCGCCACCAAGACCCTGCAGGACCGCATGGCCATGATCCGCACCCGCGCCATCGCGCGGGCGACGGTGAAGTACGTCCTGGCCGAGGTGGCCTCCCGTGCCGCGGCCAAGGCCTGCGACCAGGCGCCCGGAGGGGTCTTCGGCCAGATGGCCTGCAAGGCGCTGGCCCGGGGCGCGGCCCACGGCATCGCCGCGGCCAGCGAGGTCGCGGACACCCGCTGCTGGGGCACTTTGCCCGCCGAGATCCGCATGGCGCGCATGAAGCTGCCCGTGGGCAAGCACACGGTCACGGTGAGCTTCAAGGACGCCGCGGGCAACGTGGTCGGCACCAAGGTCTTCAACGACGTGGAGATCGTCAAGAGCAAGCGCAAGTATCTGAGCTACCGCACCGCCGACGCGGTGGAACCAGGCCAGCCGGCCTCCGGATCCTCCGGTGGATCCAAGACGGCGAAGATGAAGATGGGGGTCAAATAATGAAGAAGACACTGCTGCTTTTGGCGTCGCTGGCCTGCGCCTGCGCCAGCGCGAGCGCTCCCGCGGCCAAAGCCAATCCCCGCAACCCCAAGCCGGAGTGGGTCGACGGCTCGAGCATGGAGTACCCCCGCGACAAGTACCTGACCGGGGTGGGCAGCGCCGACGACCGGAACACGGCCGGGGAGCGCGCCCGCGGGGAGATCTCCAAGATATTCTCCTCTCAGATCACGGTCAACACGGCCTCGCAGGCGATGGAATCCACGGTCCAGGTCACGGGCCAGAAGGACCAGAACTCCTTCTCGCAGTCGGTCTCCAACAGCGTGGAGAACGTGTCCAAGAAGGTCCTGGAGGGCGTGGAGGTCCCGGAGACCTGGCAGGACGACGCCTCGCGGGTCTACTACGCCCTGGCGGTGCTGGAGAAGGCCAAGGCCCTATCCGCCATCACGGACAAGATCGCGGACTTCGACGCGCAGGTCAAGCAGTGGTACGCGCAGATGGTCCAGGCCACGGACAAGCTGCCCCGGGTCAAGGCCGGGATGAAGCTCCTGGCCCTGTTCAAGGCCCGCAAGGGGCTGGAGAACGACCTGCGCGTGCTCGACGGCAAGGGTATGCCCAACCCGGTCGACGAGGCGGCGGTGCGCGCCACGGCCGCCAAGGCCCTCTCCGAGCTGGATGTGGCCATCGACGTGTCCGGCACCAAGTCCCGCGAGGTGGAGACGGGCGTGGTCAAGGCCCTCAACGGCTTCGGCCTGCAGGCCTCGGCCGGCGCTCCGTCGGGCCCGGTGGACGTCCTGGTCACGGGCGAGGCGGAGACCAACCCGGTGGAGGGCACGGACCCACGCTGGAAGTTCGCGCGCTCTTACGTGACCGTGAGCCTCAAGGACGGCCGCACCAACAAGGTCTTCCTGCAGTTCGACGTCGCCGAGAAGGGCTCCTCGGGCGACTACAACACGGCGGCGCGCCGCAGCCTGGCCAACCTCGCCAAGAAGGTGGCGGCGCAGATCAGCGACGGGATCACGGAGTATTTCGAGAACCAGTAAGGCTCGCGAAGAAGCCCCGCTCGCCGTCCGGAGCGGGGCTTCCTTTTTCTATCGGGACTCGTCCCAGCGGGAGGCGCGCCGGAAGGCCTCGGCGCCGATGCGGTCCGCGAGAGCGGGGTCGTCGATGAAGGGGTTGCGGTTGCCCTGGAATTCTTCCACGAGGTCGTTGCGCCGCTTCTCGTATGCG
>JAQUNT010000113.1 GCA_028717525.1 Elusimicrobiota bacterium | reverse complement strand
CAAGCCGATGCCGGTTACGATCTTGCCGACTTCAGGAGGAAACGGTTCGGCTGGGTCAGCAGGCTTTGATGATCGGGCTGACGGCATGCGCGGAAAGGCCTAGTTGAACCGGAACAGCTCGGCGCCCTGCGTGGCGCCCTCCAGCATGGGCGTCTGGTCCCGGTTCTGCCGGCTGGCGGCGTCCTGCACCTTGGGCTTGAGGTAGTCGAAGAGCCCGCGCGCGGTGACGGCTCCGGAGCCGTCCTTGGCCTCGCCGCCAAGGCCCCTGAGGAAGTAATAGGTGAATATCCCGTGGCCTTGCTCTTCCAATGTGCTGGTGGTCTCCCTGGCCGCGGCTGCGGCGAAGAGGACGAGCTTGCTGTCGGGAGCTACATCCATGTCCACCTTGGTGACCAAGGGCCGCGTCCCCTTGGCCAGGACCGAACGCCCGCCCGCGCCCGAGAAGCAGGCGTCCAAGGCCACGATGACCTGCTTGGCCTTGAGGCTGCCCAGCTTGGCGTAGAGCTTCTTCAGCGGATAGGCGGTCTTGTTGAGGTAGCTCGGGTTGCCGTCCCAGGGCATGAGGTAGGCCTGGCCTGACTCCGGATCCGGAGCGCCGTGGCCTGAGAAGAAGAAGAAGACCCGGCCGCCATCCTTGACGTTGCGCGGCAGCCAATCCTCAACGTAGGCTTCCAGGTTCCCTTTCGTGGCTCGGCTGCCGATAAGGGATTTGATGTTCCGCTCAGGAAAGCCCAGGGCCACCAGGTGGTTCCTGACCGCCTGGGCATCACGCTCCGCGAACTGGGCTTCAGGGACATCCGAATACTTGCCGATGCCCACCACCACTGCGAAATCGCCGAATTGCGGAGGAAGTCTGTAAGCCGGTTTGTCCACATCAGGGTAGACTTCCCGCGTCGGCTCGATCGGCTTTGGCGCGCTCACCTGCGCGCCCGCGGGTTGAGACACTGGGCTGGCCGTTTCTGCTTGCCGGACAGGGGTCCTCGCGGGCTGCGCAGCGACAGTTCTCCACTCCTTCCGGGGTGACGAGCGGCGTTGGGCGACGATGCGGGAGTGAAAGTTTGAGCCCGGAGAAAAAAGGCTGCAGACCTCTGTACCGACGCCGCCCCAAACGCGGATATCCGATCCAGAACGAGGCGATGTCGCGCGCAAGTACTTCTCCCTGGAATAAGTGGATGCGATGTCGAATGTCCTGCCTTGGTCGCGGAAGAGGATGGTCACATCATGAGGTGGAGCCGCATCCAATGCAGGAACTCGCACCATGCTGCTGCCGCATATCTGAGCACAACCCTCGGCCATCGTCGCGAACGCATTGCCGGGCAGATTATCATCCATCACGACGCCAAAGGTCAAAGGCCCGCCATTCTTCTGGCAAGACGTCGTTTCCTCGAGCACCGGATAAGATTTGCAGCCATTCGAGAACAATGCAACGATAAAAAAAGGCAGGGCCGTCCATGCTCTTGGCATCATATGGCTTCCATTATACCACAACAGTTCCGGCGGCCAGGGCATGAGGACCATCCATGCCGGCCGCCGGTATGCGCAAGACGGTCAGACGCAGTGCGAATGGACCCTTTACGACGCAGATCCTATTCCCATCTTTGCGTATCCGGATTCCATGTACGGGGATCCACATCGTGGAAATCCCCGTAGAGATTCGATCCGGTGCTGAGGCTCCCCGTCATTATGGAAGTATTCCCTGCAGACATGACACTTTGGTTAGCGCCAGCCAGACCTGGATTATCGACCAGGACCGACGACCATTGATTGGTGGTCCCAGGCTGATGGAACGTCAGCGTCCCTTTATCGACGGTGTAATTGGGATTCTTCATGAGATCCCGCATCTGCGTCGTCTGCTCCTTACCGGCCGCCTCGACAGCCTTAGCATCTTCAGCAGCCTTTTCGGCCGACGAGTACGCCATGTAGCCGGCGGCGGAGGTCAGGACGCCCATGATCGCGAAGATCGTCCCCTCGGACTTGCGGCCCATTCCCACGACCATCAAGCCCAGAAGCGCGATGATGGCGCCGACAGCGCAGAGCATCGCACCGCAGACCTTGGCCATCGCGAAGCCCAACATCATGGTCGCCGGCACCACGCTCTTCTGCAGGAACCCCGCGAGGAGCAGGAAGGCGCTGAGGATGGTGGCTATGATGGACAGGAGCTTCAGCATGTCGAAATACTTGTTCGTCGGATCGTCCTTGCCGGTGCCCTTCACGTTGCCTTCCTTGAGCACGCAGCCGCCGTCCGCCGAATTGACGAAATTCCCGTGCCAGCCGTACTTCGAGGCCAAGTCTCCGCAGTCATCAGGCCCGCTCGCTACGGAGTTGCCGCCCACTCCCACGGGAGACCCGCTGCCGCCCCCGCCGGAGCCCCTGGAATCCGACGTCCCCGAGCGCGGGCTGGCGCCGCCCACGCCGCCGCCGGAGCCGGTCAGCAGTTGGTTGTTGCCGACGCCGGTGTCGAAGGGCACCTGGGTCGCGGCCGAACGCGACTCGTTGGGTCCGGCCTTCGCCTGCCTGGCCGACTGGACGGCGCGGTTGAGCTGCCTCTGGGCCAGGCTGCGGCCCGGATTCCTGCCCGCCGAGATCCGGGAAGACGTGGTCCCCGTGCCCGTGCGCCTGCTGCCGAAGGCGGAGAGCGCCCCGGCGTCACCCGGCTTCGCCTTCAACGGGGCGAAGCCCTGCCCGATGCCGGCTGACATCCCGGAGCCGCCGGACAAGCCGCTGCCCTTGCTGAGCTCCCCGAACCTGCGGCTGAACGCCGCCTCCTTCTCCTTCTCCTTGGCGGCTGCGGCCGCCTGCGCCGCGGCGAGGGCCGCCGGGTCCGGGCCTGCGGGGACGTTCGCCTGCTCCTTGGCCGCCGCCTCGGCGTCGGCCTTGGCCTGAGCCTCGGCCGCGGCCTTGGCGTCCGCCTCCTCCTTGGCCGCCTTGGCCGCGCGCTCCTCGGCGGTCAGCCCGTCGAGGCTGCCGGAGACCATGGTGACGCTGTTCTGCCCGCCGGCCTGCGGGCCGGGAAGCTTGGACAAATCTCCCTCGTACTTGGGCTTCTCGTTCTTGGAGGCGAAGAGCTGGGGCTTGTTCTGCCTTTCGAACTGAGACTCGTCAGGCCTCATGGTCTTGCCCGTGTTATAGGCGCCCACGCCCACGGTGCCGGCCAGCAAGGCGACCGCGATCTTGATTCCGGATGTGCCCGCGATGCCGGAAATCGAGCTCCAGACGCCGCCGCCGCTGCGGGCGGCCGTGCCGGAACCGCCCAGCCAGAACGGGACCGCGCCCTTCTTCTTGCGGCGGTCAGCCCCCACATTGGCCAGCTTCAGCTCCGGGATCTGCGGAGTCTCTAGTTTCGTGTCCATATCCGTTCTCCTGACCTAGACCAGATACTGGTCCAAAATCCCCTGCGAAGGCGGCGTGACCACCTGCGAAGACTGGTACGGATGGTCCCAGTCCGGCGGCCGGCCGTCCTTGAACAAGCTCGCCTCGTAAGACTTCTTCGGCGCCATGTAAGCCCAAGCCGTGGCGGCCAAAGCCGCGCCGCCGCAGACCATCATGAGCAGGTGGGTGTTGCCGCCCATGGCCGTGGCCAAGGCCTTCTGGTCGGCCACCGCATTGGCCTTGTCCGCGCCCGCCTGGCCGTATTCCTTGACCGGGGCGTCCTTGACGCCCTCGTTCATGTTGTCGCCCGGCTTGACATGGTCGCCCGCCCCCGCGCTGGCCGCTTGGAAGATCATGACGGCCGCGGTAGCCATGAGGCAGCCTCCGGCCAGCGTCAGCATCTGGCCCTGCAGCTGCTGGCCGAATTTGCCTCCGCCGATCTCAGCGCCCAGCTGGATGACCTTCGCGGCCAGGCCGGCCGCGATGATGCCCAGCAGGATGATGATGGCCTTGGCCATCCCGGCGCTGACGCCTTGCATGTCGGCGACCTTCGAAGCCAGGAACAGGATCATGGACGAGGCCATCACCAGCATCATGGCGGTGTTGATGGCCGCCTGCCAGGGCGTGACGTTCTTGCCCTTGACGGCGGGCACGTCGTCGGCGAACTGGCGCTCCGCAGAGCTGCCGCCGCCGGGATTGACCCCCGGGGAAGTGTCGCTGGCGCCTTGGCCCGTGGTCGAGGTATTTTCCGTATTCGGCGAAGCGGCGGGCGACGGGTTGGCGCCGTCATACCTGGCGCCGGAGCCCTGGCTGGTGGTGGCGCCCCTGTGGTCGCTGCGCACCCCGCTGAGCTGCTTGAGGGCTCCGCTGCCGCGCATGGCGCGGCCCGAGCGCAGGGCCTGCAGGCCGCTGGATTGGGCCCGCGACGGGTTGGCGCTCAGGCCGCCCTGGCTGGCGCGGGCCAGAAGCGCGGCATTGCCCGGCCCTGCGGAGGGAGCAAGGGAGATCGAGCCGGCCGAGCCCGAGGCCGCGCCCTTGGTCAGGTCTCCGAACTTCCGGTCGGTCTTGAGCTTGGCGATGGTGCTGCCCCCGAAGTTGTCGTTCTTGAGCGGCGGCGGCGCGGCGGGCGCTACCGCGGCCGAGGCCGAGGCGTCGGCCGAGGCCGCTGCCGCCTCGGCGGTCTGGTCCTGCGGCGGGGCTTCCTTGGTGTTGGCGTCCACCAGGAACTGCAGGGACTTGGAGGCCCCGTTGGCCGACGCGGAGCCGTTCTGTCCGCCCGCGCCCGCCTCGTTCTGGGGCTTGGGCGCGAAAAGGGAGGTGAAGTTGGCGTCGCTGCGGTCCGCCTCAGTGGGCCCGAAGAGCTTGTAGGCGACCACTCCCAAGGAGCCGGCCACCGTGGTGCCGACCAAGACCAGGCCGATGATGCCGGCCTTGGTGGCCAGCAGGCCGCCGCTGATGCCGGCGCCCAGCAGGCCGCCCAAACCGCCCCCGGCTCCGCCGGCGCCCACGCCCAAGCCGGCGCCGGCAGCGCCTGTGCCGGCCTCGGAGCCGATGCCGAAGCGGAAGAGGAGCGCGGCCAGGCCGCTACGCTTCTTCTCTTCGCGGTTCACTTCCGGATTGATTTTGGGAAGATCGTTTTCTTGGCCCATACGTCCTCCTCAATCCCCAACGCCGCTGCCGCTGCCTTGGGGGCGTAGAGCAGCGGACATGGCAGCTCCCGAGGCGCCGCTGGCCGCGCCGCCGGCCGCGCCGCCGAAGACGCTGCCGACCACTCCAGTGACCACTCCGCCCACCACCGCGCTGATGACCATCATCATGATGGCCTTCTTCATCTGCTCGCCCTCATCCTGGGTCTCAGCCGCGTATTTGGCGGGGACGGCCTCGTACTTATACTCGTTGGCTTCGGGGTCGTTGGCCTTGAGATTGGCGGGCATCGCGTCGAAGCCCGCGTAGGCTCCCCCTCCGGCGGAAGCGCCCTTCTCGCCCCCGATGGCCGAGCCGCCCCGGCTGCCGTCGAAGCTGGCGCCGGACATGGCCCGCGCCGCGTCGGCGCTCGGGGTGGTCAGGGCGGCTTGGCCCTGGGCCGCCGCCCCCTTCAAGGAGCCCATGATGGGCTTGGCGCCCTGGCTGGAACCCGCTTCGCCGCCGCTCAAGCCCCGGGTCGTGGTCATGCCGGTCTTGGACACGCCGGTGCCGAAAGCGCCCATGGAGGCCGGGCCGGCGCTCGCCCCGGTGCCGCCGCCTCCGCCCCCGCCCAGGCCCGACAGGGAGCTGAAATTACCCTTGGGAGGGGTGAAGGCGACCTGGGGCTTGGCGTTGCCCCAACTCGCGGAGGCGCTGGTCTTGCGGCTGACCTCCTTGAGCGCGTTGGCGAAAGAGGCCGGGCCCGGCGCGGAGCCGGTCAAGGGGGCCCCTGGGGCCACTGCGCCGGTCTCGGCCTCGGGAGGGGCCTGGTAGAGCGATGAGGTGGATTCCCCGTCGCCCTTCTTCTTGCCGCCGGCCCCGTCCATGGACAGATCGTAGGCCGAGCCGGGGGCGCCGCTGGGGTTGGACATGTTGTCGAGGCTCTGGTTATCGGTCTTGAGCCCGCGCGAGCGCACTGAGACGGAGCCGGTGGAGGTGTCCATCAAGGGCATGCAGACCCAGGCGCCCACGCCGGCGAATCCCAGGAGGATGGCCCACCAGTACTTCTTAAAGGGGTCATTGTCCTTCTTTATCTTGAGGATGTTCATAGCCCGCCACTCAAGGCGGCCCCCAGAACGGATCGAACCCTGACACGCTCAGTTTAGCCTCCGGCCATGGTTTTGTCAAGAGAAACCGTTTTCCTTACTCTATTTTTACCGATTGGGGCCCTTGGAAAAGCCGGCCGGAAGCCCGGCCCTTCGCGAAGGCCTGCTCAGAGGGGGGCCGCGCCCGGGGGCAAGGACAGGGGGCCCGCGGAGGGCGGCAGGTCGGACAGCGGCAGGGGGATGGGTCTGGGCGGCTTGCCGTATTCGAGGAATATGCTCACGATCTCGTCATAATCGAGCTCGTCGCGCCGCACCAGCTCGGCCGCGAAGCGGTCGAGGATGCGCGATTCGGCCCTGAGGACCTGCTCGACTTCGACCAGGCAGTCGTGGAGCACGCGCTGGGTCTCCATGTTGAGCTTGCCCTTGAGCTGTTCGGAGAGCTGGTCCCCCCGCATGGTCTGGCCCGAGGGGATGACGGAGAAGTCCCCGATGAGGCCGTCGCCGCCCATGCCCAGGCTCCAGACCATCTGATGGGCGATGGCCATGGCGTTGGTGAAGTCGGAGGAGACCCCGCTGGTGGTCACCCCGTAGCGGAGCTTCTCGGCCACGTAGCCGCCCAAGGAGGTCTTGATGTGGCCCAGCAGGCGGTTGCGGTCGGAGAGATGGAGCTCCTCGCGCGGGATATGGTGCACCACGCCCAGGCTGCCCGCGCGCTGGATGATGGAGGCCTTGAACACGTCGTCGGTGGGGTGGCTGAGGTAAAGCACGATCAGGTGCCCGGCCTCGTGGTAAGCGACCATCTCCCGCTCATGTTCCGTCATGGTCAGGCGATGGGCCACGCCGAGCTCGATGCGCTCGATGGCCGTGGAGAGGTCCTTGTAATTGATGAGTTCGCGGTTGTCGCGGACCGCGACCAAGGCTGCTTCCTTCAAGATGTTCTCGATCTCGGCCGGGGTCTTGTAGACCGCCTTGCGT
>JAQUNT010000112.1 GCA_028717525.1 Elusimicrobiota bacterium | reverse complement strand
GTAGCCGGCCTGGGCGGCCTGGAGCTGCTCCTGGTCGCGGGCCAGAGCTTCCTGGGTGCGCTTGAGGCGCACGGCGAACTGGGCGCCCAGGGACTCGTCCTTGTTGACCACGCAGGCCTTGATCTTGGCGGTGAGCAGGTTGATGTCGCGCTCGTAGGCCTTGATCTCGTTCTGGATCATGATGATGCCGCCGCGGGCCTTGGCCAGGCCCTGGTTCATGACCGGGACCTTGTCCTGCATGTCGCGCACCGTCTGCTCCAGGATGAGCTTGGGGTCTTCCATGGTGCTGATGAAGAACCCGACGAAGGACCGGATCACGCGCCTGAACCTCTCCCACATATGTTTGGCCCCCTATTCGATGACGACATCCTCGGCCAGGACGAATCCCTCCGCCCCGCCGTAGGCGAAATTGAGCGTCTCGTCGAGGCGGACCTTCATGACCTCGACCTTCTCGGCCCGGAACTCCTCCGCGTCGAACATCACGTTGGCGCCGTGCTCGAGCACGGTAAAATGGTCGGTCTCCTTGAAGCGCGGCTCGAAGGAGCTCTTGAGCTGCAGGCTGGTGTAGAGCCGGCCCGCGCGCGGCCCGCCCCCGGAGATCTTGAAGCGCCCCTTGCGGCCCGCCAGGGAGACGGCGGGCGCGCCGGCCCCGTCCGCGGCCTTGCCCTCGTCGTAGCCTTTGGAGTCCTTCTCCAGGCTCCGCCGGATGTCCGAGAAGACCGAGGCCAGCTGCTTGTCGTCGCCCGCGTCCTTGTAGATGCCCAGGCGCCGGAAGTTGCGGCTGGGCTCGGAGCCCACGGAGAAGCCGATGGCGTAGACCTTGATGCCGGCCTTCCAGGCCTCGTCGGCGGCGTCGTCGAAGGCGTTCTGGTCGCAGGTCTCCTCGCCGTCGGTCAGGATCACGATGCGCTTCTGGCGCGCGGAGCCGGCCAGCATCTGCGCGGCGCGACGCATCGCGTAGCCGATGGGAGTCGAGCCCTCGGCGCGCAAACGCGCGATGTCGGCGCGCAGGCGGGCGCGGGCCTCGGGGGAGGACTTGGCCAGGGGCGAGACGGTGCGCACGTCGCAGGCGTTCTGGAAGGCCACCAGGCCCACGTCGGTATCCTTGGGCAGGAGCTCCACGAACTTCCAAATGGCGTCCTTGCCCACCTCGAGCTTGCGGCCGCCCGGCACCGACTCGTTCATGCTGCCGCTGGTGTCGAAGATCAGGACGAGGTCCGTGGCCGCTTTGGCCTGGCCTGCGGCGGCCGCGGCCGCCAGGAAGGGCAGGAGGGCCAGCGAGAGAGCGAGCCTCATAAGGTGGCTCAATTCTATATTACGCGATAATGAACTGCAACAAGGATCAGCGCCGCTCCAGCTTGCGCACTCCGATATAGGTCAGCGCGCCCAGCGCGAACATGATCGCCAGGAAGAAGGCGTAGGAGAGGCGCCAGTCCATCTCCTTGGTCATCATGGTCCACTCGGACATCCCCCCCACGCTGGCGAAGAACCCGGGCACCATCACGGCCACGACGATGGCGTTGAGTTCCTTCATGAGGCGGTTGAGATTGTTGCCCACGATGGAGGCCCGCGCGTCCATGAGGCTGGCCAGGATGTTGGATTGGATCTCGGCCTGGCGCAGACATTGGCTGTTCTCGATGATGATGTCGTCGAGGAGATCCCCGCCGCCCGGTCCCAGGCCCAGCCGGGCGGCCTGGCTGCGCATCTTCTCGAAGACCAGGCCGTTGGAGCTCAGGGCGTTGAGGTAGTAGACCAAAGACTTCTCCAGGCTGAAAAGGTTGAGCAGGTGCTTGTTCTCCATGGAGGCCGCGATCTTGGCCTCGATCTCGTCAGTGATCATGTTGATGACCTTAAGATGCTCCAGGAAATGGTGGATGGAGCTGGCGACGACCTTGAGGAAGAGGTCCGACAGGCCCTTGACCGCCTGGAAATGCCGGCCCGAGAAGATCGGGATGTCCTCGCTGATGACCACCAGCAGGCGGTCGGGGTAGAGGAAGAGCCCCGCGGAAGCGACCTTGAAAAGGAGCTGGCCCTTGCCCATGAAGTTCCTGGGGATATTGATGATGAGGACGCTGCCGCTCTCGGAGAGCTCCAGGCGGGAGGGCTCGTCCGGGTCCAGGGCGGAGGCCAAGGTATGCTCATCGACCCGGAACTCGGTCTGAAGCCTCATCCTCTCGGCCTCGTCCGGGGCCACGAAGACCAGGATCGGCGCGGGCTTGCGGTCCGTGGGGACGATCTTGCCATCGACGAGCTCGAAGCCCTTGAGCATGGTCTCAGCCCTGGATCACGTCGCCCTTGGCGATGACCACGATGCCGCCCGGGCTGACGTAGAAGCGCTTGCGGTCCTCTTCGGGCTTGACCCCGATCTGGACGCCCTCCGGGATGCGCACGTCCTTGTCGATGATGGCGCGCCGGACCACCGCGCGCCGGCCCACGTCGACATTGTCGAAGAGGATGGACTCCTCGACGCGGGCGAAGGAGTTGATCCGGCAGAAAGGCCCCACCACGGAGCGGTGCACGCGGCCGCCGCTGACGATGGTACCGGGCGCGATCACCGAGTCCGTGGCCGTGCCCACGCGGCCGTCGCCGCCCTCGGAGAAGACGAACTTGGGCGGCGGGGCCACGACCTGGGTGGTGAAGATGGGCCAGTTGCGGTCGTAGAGGTTGAAATCCGGGTCCACGTTGACCAGGTCGATGTTGGCCGCCCAGTAGGCGTCGACGGTCCCCACGTCGCGCCAGTACTTGGAGGCCTTCTTGTTCATGTCCACGAACTGGTAGGCCATGACCGGCCCGCCGCGCATCATGCGCCAGACGATGTCCTTGCCGATGTCGTGGGTGCTCTCGGGGTCGACGGCGCTGGCCTCCAGGGCCTTGCGCAGGGCCGAGATGCGGAAGGCGTAGATGCCCATGGAGGCCAGGCAGAGATTCGGATTGCCGGGCAGGGTCTTGGGCTCGTCCGGTTTCTCCTGGAAGCCGATGACCTTTGATGTGGTGTCCACCTCGAAGATGCCGAAGGCCTTGGACTGGGACTTGGGGACCTCGACCGCGCCGATGGTCATGTCCGCCCCGGTCTGCACGTGGAAGTCCAGCATGGGCCGGTAGTCCATCTTGTAGATGTGGTCGCCGGAGAGGACCAGCGCCACCTCGGCGTCCTCCTGCTCCAAAGTGGTCAGGTTCTGGTAGAGGGCGTCGGCCGAGCCCCGGAAGGACTCCTCGCCCACGCGGAACTGCGGGGCCAAGGACTCGACGTATTCGCCCAAGGTGGGCCGGCTGATGAAGCGCCAGCCTTCGCGCAGGTGGCGGTTGAGGGAAGCGGGCACGTACTGGGTGAGCACGAAGATGCGGCGCAGGCCGGAGTTGATGCAGTTCGACAGGGTGATGTCGATGATGCGGTAGATTCCGCCGAAAGGCACGGCCGGCTTGCAGCGCACCGTGGTCAGAGGCCCCAGGCGCTCGCCCTTGCCGCCGGCCAGCAGCACCACCAAGGTCCAGCGATTGTAGCTGCCGATCATCAGGGATATGCTAGCAAAATGGAACCACCCAATTTAGTATGGTGTCCAAGACTCCGGAGGCCCCATGTCATCCGCCATCCTTCTGCTCGCCATCCTGCTCGCCCCCGCCCAGGCCCAGGCCCCCAAAGCGCCGGCCGACCCGGACCAGAGCTTCGCGAAAGGCCTCTACCAGGAGGCGCTGACCGGCTACCAGTCCTGGCTGCGGTCGCCGGACGAGGACCGGCGCCTCAAGGGGCTCTACCGCGCCGTGGAATGCGAGGCCCTCCTGTTCCGCTACGCCGAGGCCGCGCAGCGCTCCCTCTCGGCCAAGCTCCCCGAAGACCCGGTCTGGCGCGGGCGCCTGCTCATCCAGCGCGCGGAGCTGGCGCGCGAGTTCCTCAAGCAGTACGGCGCCGCGGCCCCGCGGGACGAGGAGGAAGGGGCCGCGGACATCACCCGCCGCACCCCCGAGACGTGGCATCAGGAGGCCCGGTCGGCCTTCCTGAGGCTCTGGGACCTGCGCCGCGACCTGGCTCGCGTCCCCCTCTCCGGCGAAGGCTACTTCGTGGACCTCAAGGGCGCCGGCGGTATCGGAAGTCCCGCCGGCACCGGCCGGACGGACGTCCTTACGGCCGGCGCGGACACGGACCTGACCCCCACGCTGTGGGATTTCGCGGTGCTGCGCTGGACCGACTACCTCTTGAGCCAGGCGCAGCGCGGCGCGGCGCCGGCGCCGCCGGCTTCCGCCTTCGTGCGCCCCGAGCATACGGCGGCCTTCTCGGCCGGGCTGCCTCCGGCGCTCCAGGCCGCGACCCTGATGGAATCCGCCGGCGGCGAGGGCTGGAAGATCCGGCGCCTGCTCATCCCCTTCGCGCATCCCGAGCTCGTCTCGGCCGCTTCCGACCACGAAGCCTTGGTCGGCGCGGCGGTCTCCGTGCTCAAGGGCTGGATGGACTCCTTCTCCGCGCCCCCGGCCCGGGCGCAGGCCGGCCTGGAAGCCGCGCGCCTGCTCGACGGCCGGAGCCGCTACGCCGAGACCGTGGAGCTCTGCCGCCGCGTGGAAAGGTCCTGGCCGCTCTCGCGCGCCGGGCGCCACTGCGCCAGGATGCGCGCCCAGATCGAGCTGCCGGTCTTGAACCTCCGCGCGCGCTTCACCCCGCCCCCGGGCAAGGGCGCCTTCACGCTCAGCACGCGCAACCTCGACGCCGTGTTCTTCCGCCTCTACCGGCTCGACCCGCGCGAGCTGCCGCGGCGCCGGGAAGACTGGAGCGCCCTGCGCAGCCCGGACCGGGGCTTGCTGGAGTCCTACGCCGCGCGCCCGCCGGAGCAGGCCTGGAAGGCGGCGGTCAGCACCCACGCGGCCTACGCCTACGCGGACACCGAGGTCTCCCCGCCCGCCCTGGGGCCGGGAGTCTATCTTGCTCTGGCCAGCGGCGACGAGCGCTTCCAGCCCAAGAGCTCGCTGCTCTCCGCCGCCGTCGTCAACGTGACCAGGCTCTTCCTCATCGCCAGCGCGGGCGCCCAAGGCCCGGAGCGGGACTTCATCTTCGACCCGGCCGGCCCCGCCGCGCGCGCGGTGCCGGTGCTGCACTTCTACACGGTCGATGCCCTCGACGGCAGGCCGGTCGCGGCGACGCTGGACGCCTTCCGGCGCGAGGACTGGAACGCCGCGCAGCGGGTGACCTTGGCGGCGGACGACTCCGGCATGGCGCAGGCGCAGGACCGCCTGCCGCTGGCCTACCAGGCCGGCCGCAGCCTCTCCTACGACGTGCTGGCCCAGGCCTCCGATTCCTACGCCTACGGCGCCAATCCGGTCTATTTCGGCCACTCGGTCCCGGCGCCCATCGAGGTCCGCCTGGAGACGGACCGGCCCATCTACCGGCCGGGCCAGGAGGTGCGCGCCAAGGTCACGGTGCTGCGGCGCATCCCGCGCGGCTACAAGGTCTACGACGGAGCGAGCTCCGTCTCCTTCGCGGCCCGCGACGCCAACTACCAGGAGCTCTTCAAGAAGGAACTCAAGCTCAACGCCATGGGCAGCGCCTCGGTCCGGTTCACCATACCCACCGGCCGCCTGCTGGGCGGCTACCAGGTCGCCGCTTCCATCAGCGATTTCGGCCACGGATTCTCGGGCTCCGCCGGCTTCGCCGTGGAGGAGTACAAGCGGCCCGAGTTCGAGGTGACGGTGCGGGAGTCCACCGGGACCTGGCGCTACGGCCGCGCCTCCGTGGTCTCCGGCCAGGCCAGATACTATTTCGGGGGCCCGGTCCCGGAGGCCCCGGTCTCCTACCGCGTCTACCGCGAGGCCTACATCCCCTGGTTCTGCTGGTGGCGGCGCGGCCTCGGCGGCGGCCGGACCGAGGTCGCCTCGGGGCAGGTCAAGACCGACGCGGACGGGGCGTTCTCCTTCCCCTTCACCCCCCAGCCCCAGGACCCGTCCGCGCCGGACCCTTGGCCGTCCACGTTCCTGGTCGAGGCCGAGTCGCGCGACGCGGGCGGACGCACCATCACGGCCTCGCGCTCCTTCCGTGCCGGGGCCAAGGCCTATCTCTTCGACATCTCGCCCGAGTCGGGCTTCCTCGCGGCGGGCCGGCCGGCCTCGGTGCCCGTGCGGCTCATGAACCTCGACGAGCACGCGGTCGCCGGGACCGGAGAGTTCGCGCTCTTCGAGCTCGCGGGCCGGCCCAAGGACGTGGAGACCGAGCCCTATTGGGGCGGCCAATTCCCGCCGTCGCCGTCCTTGGAGGACCTCTACAAGGGCGTGCCCGATGGGAGCCAGGTCGCGGGCGGGCCGCTGCGCTTCTCCGCGGCCCGGCCGGCCGCCGCGGCCCTGGGCCGCCTGAAGGCCGGGGCCTACCGCCTGACCGTGCGCAGCCGGGACCCCTGGGGCGGCGCGAGCGAGCAGTCCGTGGTCCTGCTCGCGGCCGACGCCGGCGCGCAGGGCCGGCTGCCCCTGAAGCTGCCGGCCGTGGCCCTCTTCGAGCACGCCTCCTACCTGCCCGGCGAGACCGCGCGCGTCCTGCTGGGCTCCGACCAGCTCCAGGGGACCGTGTTCGTCGAGGTCTGGGGCGGTCAGCACCTCCTGGAGCGCCGGGCCCTGGACGGCGGGGTGCGCCTGGTGAGCATCCCGGTGACCGAGGACCACAAAGGCGGGTTCACCGTGCGCTGGTTCGGGGCGCGCGACTTCAGGATCCGCTCCGGCGCGGCCTCCGCGGCCGTGCCCTGGAAGGACCGGGAGCTCTCGCTCAAGCTCCGCTACGACAAGGTGATGCGCCCCGGCCAGAAGGTGCGCTGGAGCCTTTCCGTGACGGACCGGGACCGCAAGCCGGTCAGCGGCGAGGCCGTGGTGCGCGTCTTCGACCGTTCGCTCGAGTACTACGCCGCGGCCGCGAGCCCCTGGCTCTCCGCCCTCTACGGCGCGCGCGGCGGCCCGCAGGGCTGCCAGGGCTCGCTCTTCGCCCCCCACGTCAGCCAGATCCCGGTGGAGGAGGGCTGGATCAAGAACATGCTCAACCTGTTCTACGCCGCCGTCCAGGAGCCGGAGCCGCCCCAGCTGCGCCTCAACCGCAGCCGGGGCTACGGAAGCCGC
>JAQUNT010000111.1 GCA_028717525.1 Elusimicrobiota bacterium | reverse complement strand
CGCCTGCCCCTCTGCGCCTTGGTCCTGGCCGTCGGCGCCTGGGCCGGAGGCGGCCTCTGGCAGCGCTGGCAGGCCGACCGGGAGCGCGCCCAGGCCCAGGCCCTGGTGGAGTCGTCCGGGCCGTCGCCGCGGGCGCTGGCCCTGCTGGAGCGTTCCGCCCGGCGCGTCGACCATCCGGAGACCGCGCGGCTGGCCGGGCTCATCGAGGCCTCGCTCGCGGGCGACCAGCCGGTCGACGCGGCGCGCCTGCGCGCCGCGGCCGCGGACTTCGAGCGCGCCGCGAGGCGGAATCCTTTCCGGGCTTCCACCTGGTCCATGCTCGAGATCATCTACCGCCGGTCGGGCCGCGAGGACCTGGCGCGCTCGGCGCGCGCGCGCGGCGCGGCCTTCTGCCCCAGCCTGAGGGACCATGCCGCGCCATAGGCCCGGGCCCGAGGCTTGGGCCGCGGCCTTGCTGGCGCTGCTGGTCCTGGGACTCTTCGCCCCGGCCTGGTCGCGGGGGCTCATGCCGTTCTGGGGAGACCTGACCTATCTGCATCTGCCCTGGCAGCAGTCCTCCGCGCAGGTCCTGCAGGCGGGGCGCCTGCCTCTGTGGGACCCGTTCCTCTACTTCGGCATGCCCATGGCGGCCAACATGCAGAGGGCCGTCTTCTATCCCGGCACCGTCTTCTTCCGCCTCTTCGGCTCCGCCACCGCCACGGCCCTGTTCCACGGCTTCCATTACTGGCTGGCCGGCTGGCTGATGTGGCTCTGGCTGCGCTCTCTGCGCCTACGCCCCGGCGCGGCCCTGGCCGGAGCCGCGGTCTTCATGCTGGGAGGCGGGCTGCTCAGCCGCATGCCGTTCCTCAACCATCTCGCGGTCCTGAGCCTGCTGCCCGCGCTGCTGCTTTTCTTCCGCAGGCCGGCTCTGCTGGCTCTGACCTTGGCCGCGGCCTTCCTGGCGGGATACCCGCCCTTCCTGCTCGGGGGCTCGCTGCTGGCCTGGGCCGTGAGCGCGGTCCTGGCCCGGCCGGCGGGATCCCGGGGTCGGCTGGCCTGGTCCTGCGGCCGGATCTGGCTGGCGGCCGGGGTCCTGGCCGCGGGCCTGGCCGCCTGCCAGCTCCTGCCCGGAGCCGAGCTCCTCGGGCTGTCCCGGCGCGGCGGCGGCATGGGGCTCGAGGAGACCCTCCGCTTCAGCTATTCCTGGCGCGACCTGGCCGTCTGGGTCAGCCCTTTGCTCCGGGCCGGCTTCGATCCCGCAGTCGACTGGACCAAGTCCAGCTACGCGGGCTTCTTGGGCGCGGGGCTTGCGGCCTGGGGCCTCTGGAGCCTGGGGCGCAGGAGGGCGGCGGGGTTCGCGGCCCTGCTCGCTTTGGTGGCGCTGCTGATCCTGGGCGACGCGACCGCGCTCTCCCGCGCGGTCTGGCGGCATTGCGCGGCCCTGCGCTTCGTGCGCTACCCCGGCAACCTGGCCTATCTGGGTTGGCCATTGGTCGCGCTGCTCGCGGCCGCCGGGGCGCAGAGGCTCAAGCCCTCCTGGCGGGCGCCGGCCGCCTTGCTCCTGGCCGGCGAGCTCCTCTGTTACGGCGTGGGCCAGGCCCCCCTGGCCCCGAGGGGGCTCGGCGCTGATCCCGGGCCCCTGCCGGCCTGGCTGCGGCAGGAAGGCGGCGGCCTGCGCTACCTGCTCTCGCCCCGCGCCCTGGAGAGCCACAGCGGCCTCGGCGTCCGGGACTGGAAATGGCGCCTCTACGGCCTCACCAACGACCCCTACCGCCTGCGCGCGGCGGGCAACTTCGGCGAGCCGCTGGTGCCGCTGACTTCCTATGACTTCATGGACCTGCTCTATCGGCAGCCTTCCGCCGCGGCCGCCGCCCGCCTGCTGCCCGGAGCCGGGATCGCCGTCCTGCTCACGCGCGAGCCGGCGCCCGCCACGCCCCTGCTGCGTCCGGCCGGGGAAGTCCTCTGGCACGCTTATGGCGTGGCCGGCCGGGCCGCCGCGGCCTGGCTCCTGGGAGAGCGCGACGGCGAAGCCCTGCCCGCGGGCCTGCCGGAGGCGCGGCTGCCGGCCGCGGCCGGGCCGCTCTCCGAGTCGTGGCTCCGGGCCGACCGCTTCGAGTTGTCCGGCCGCGGCGCCGGCTGGGCCTTCGTGGCCGAGCCCCGCTATCCCGGCTGGAAGGCCGTGCTGGAGACCGGCGGCTCCTCCCGCCCCGCGCAGCCCCAGCCGGCCTGGGGCGCGTTTCAGAAGGTCCGCGTCCCTCCCGGGCCCTGGCGGCTGCGCTTCCGCTACGATCCGGCGTCCTGGCGCGCGGGGCTGCTCCTGAGCGGGGCCTTCCTGCTGGCCTTCGGGCTATATTGGTATAATCTCGCCCTTCTGCGAGCTCGGGCAGGCTTCGCCTCCGGCTGATCCCCATGACCGCCAAAGACTCCGGCGCGTTCGCGCTGTTGTGCGGACTGGTCCTGGCGCTGCTGGCTCCGGCGGTGTTCTCGCCGGCCGCGGCCCTGGCCGGCTTCGGGGACCTCTTCGCCTATCATTATCCCCTGCGCGCCTTGGTGAGCGGCGCCCTGCAGGAGGGCCGCCTGCCCTTCTGGAACCCCTACATCTTCTGCGGCGGGCCGCTCTCGGCCAATTCCCAGGCCGGGCTCTTCTATCCGCTCGCGGTCCTCTGCCGGATCCTGCCCCTGACCTTGGCCTTGTCCTGGGATTTCACCCTGCACATCCTCTGGGGCGGGCTGGGCCTGCTGCTGCTGGCGCGGCGCGAAGGCCTGAGCGCCTGCGCCGCGCTCTTCCTGGCCGGGCTCTACGTCTTCTCGCCGTTCGTCCTCTATCGCGTGACCGCGGGCATACCGACCCTGTTGGCCGCATTGGCCTGGGTGCCCTGGTGCTGGCTGGCCTTCCTGTCCGGCCGGACCGCTCTGCTGGCCGCGGTCTGGGCCCTGCAGTTCCTCTCCGGGCACCCGCAGTTCCTGCTCGCCAACGCCGCGGCCATGGCGGCCTGGGCCCTGTGCCGCAAGGAGCGCGGCCGGCTTCTGGCGCGGCTGGCCGGCGCGGGCCTGGGCGCGGCGGCCCTGGCCGTGGTGCAGTGGCCGGACACCTGGCGGTTCGTGAGCCTCTCCGTGCGCCGCGTCTGGCCGCAGTCCTTCCTCGCGGCCTACTCGGTGGCGCCCCGGGACCTGCTGACCTGGCTCTGGCCCAACGCCCTGGGCAATCCCCTCGACGGGACGTGGGGAGACGTCCCGTCGGTGTTCTTCGAGTCCTGCGGGGTCTTCATCGGCTGGGCCGGGCTCCTGGCCGCCGCGGCCGGGCTGTGGGGCGCCCGCGCCTGGCGGGCCGCGGTCCTGCTGGCGCTGGGCGTGTTCCTCGCTTTGGGGTGGAACAACCCGCTCTACCGGCTCGCCGCGGCTGGGCCCGCGGGCCTGCTCCGGACTCCGTCGCGCTACCTGTTCCTGTCGCTGTGGGGGCTGGTCATGGCCGCCGGCGCCGGGGCGCGCCGCTTCGAGGCGGTGCTCAAGCCCGAGCTCAAGGGCTTCATCCTGGCCGCGGCCTTCGTGCAACTGCTCTCCTGGGCGGGGCCCTTCGTCAAGTCGGAGCGCGCCGCCCCCTACCTCTCCGTCAACCCCGCTCTGGCCCGGGCCGCGGGCGGCCGGCCTTTGCGCGTCCTCAGCGATCCGGCCTTGGCCAGCGCGGACAAGGCCATGCTCTACCGGGCCATGAACGTCAACGGCTATGACGCGTTCTACCTGGGAGGCTTCGCCGCCTTTGCCGCGGCCAGCGAGGGCCGGCCGGCGGCGGACGCCAGCCGCTCCTATCTCACCCGCGCCGACACGCCGCTCCTGCGCCTGGCGGGAGTGGCCTACCGGCTGGCGGCGGACGGAGAGCTCCGGCCCAACCCCGGCGCCCTGCCGTTGGCCTTTTTCGCCTCCGCGGCGGGCCCCGCGCCGCAGGCCCCCCTGGAGGTCCGTCTGCCGCGGCCGGAGCGCTTGCGCGCCGCCGGCCGGGCGCCCGGGGCGGCCGAGCGCATCGTGGTGACGATCCCGGCCTATCCGGGCTGGCGGGCCTGGCTGGACGGCGCGCCCGCGGCTCTGGAGCCGTGGGGCTTCTTCCAGGCGGTGCGCCTGCCGCCGGGGGCGGCGGGCCGCGCGGTGGACCTGCGCCTGGATTTCCAGCCGGTGCACTGGACCCTCTGCGTCTGGATCGGGCTTCTGGCCTGGTCCGCCTGGCTGGCCCGCTGCGCGGCGTCCCTGAGGGAGCACGCGTCATGAGCCGCCGCAAGGTCCTCTCCGTCGCGGTGGCCCTGGCCTTCACGGCCTTCTTCCTGGTCCTGGCCCTGCGCAACGTGCAGTACGAGGACCTGGGCCGGGCCCTGGCCGGAGCGCGCTGGCGCTGGCTGCCCGGCATCATCTTCATCGTCATGTTCGTGGACATCGGGTTGCGCGCCCTGCGCTGGCGCATCCTGCTCTCCGGGGCCGTGAAGGCTCCCCTGGGCGAGCTGTTCCGGCTCTCCACCATCGGTTTGGCGGTCAACAACCTGCTCTTCGCCCGCCTGGGCGAGCTCCTGCGCGCGGTGCTGGCGGCCGAGAGGCTGCGCGTGCCGCTGGCCGCGGTCCTGGCCAGCGTGGTGGTCGAGCGGGTCCTGGACGTGGCGGCCTTGCTGACTCTTTTCGTCACGGCAGCGAACCTGCTCCCGGCCCTGGTCGACGCCCACCTGCGCCAGGCCGGCACGGCGCTGCTGGCGGCGGTGATCGCCGGCCTGGTCTTCCTGACGTGGGCGGAGCGCAGCCTGGAGCCGGGGGGCTTCGTGGAGCGCCGCCTGCGCTCCTGGCGCAAGGTCCACGAGATCATGTCGCACCTGGCCCTGGGCGCGGCGGTGCTGCGCCGGCCGCTGGCCCTGCTGCCGGTGGCGGTCTTGAGCCTGGCGCTCTGGTCCATGGACGCGCTGATGTACCTGCTGGGGGCCCACGCCTTGGGGCTGCAGGACTGGATCGATTATCCGCGGTCCATCCTGGTGCTCTCCTGGGCCGGAGCGGGCGCGGCTCTGCCCGCGGTCCCGGGCGGGATCGGGACCTTCGAGTCCTTGGTCAAGTCCATCGTGGTCAAGCTGGGGGCCTCCCCGCCCGAGGCTCTGGCCTACGCGGTGTTCCTGCACATGTGCATGTTCGTCCTGGTGACAGGCATGGGCCTGGTCTTCCTCTACCGGCTGGGGCTCACCTTGGGAGGCATCAAGGATTCCCTGCGGAGGATGAAGGTATGAAGATGGGTCTGCTGTCCTGGCTGGCCTCGCCCTGCTGCCGAGAGCCCATGCGCTTCGCGAGCCTGGACCGGATGCCGGACCCGAAGGCCGACATCGAGGAGGGCAGTCTGGCCTGCGGGTCCTGCCGCCGCGAGTACCCGATCGCCGGGTCCGTGCCGCGGCTCATCCTCGAGGAGCAGATCGACGCGCGTGTGGCCGCGACGAGCCGGAGCTTCACCTGGGAGTGGCTGCGCTATCCGGGCTCCTTGGACGAGGACCGGGAGGTCTTCCTGGAGGAGTGCCAGCTGGAGCCCGGTGACCTGCAGGGCAAGCTGGTGCTCGACGCGGGCTGCGGCATGGGCCGCTACACGCTGGTGGCGCTGTCCTTGGGAGCGGAGGCGGCGGGGCTGGACCTGTCCGGGAGCCTGGCCCGGCTGGTCCCCTTCGCCAGCGAAGAGGAGCGCCTGCACGTGGTGCAGGGCGACCTGCTCAAGCCGCCGCTGCGGGCCGGCTTCTTCGACCTCGTCTTCAGCCACGGGGTCCTGCACCACACCAAGGACGCGCACGCGGCCTTTTTGGCCGTGGCCGGGCTGGTCAAGCCCGGGGGCCTGCTGAGCGTGTGGCTCTACGGCAAGGCCGGGCGCTTCGAGGATTTCGCGACGAATCCCCTGCGGCCGGACCGGGCCTGGGTGGACGAGAACCGGCGCCTGGCTTGGTTCGTGGTGGGGGCGCGGCACCTGGTCAGCGACATCCTGCGCCTGTTCACGACCCGCCTGCCGCTGGCTCTGGCCTATGGGCTGTGCTTCCCCCTGGCCGCGCTGGGGGCCCTGCCTTTGCTGAAGTATCTGACCTTCTCCGTGCACCCGAGCTTCCGGGTCCGGCTCATCGAGAACTTCGACTGGCTCACCCCGCCGTTCCAGTCCCACCACACCAAGGAGGAACTGGCGGCCTGGTGCGAGGAGGCGGGATTCGAGGTGCTCAAGGTCCTGCCCCACGGATTGATCCCCAAGCCCGGCGTGCTGGCGCGCCGGCGCCGCGGGTAGGCGATATGGCGGCAGCGGCGCCCGGCCTTTCGGTGGTCGTGGTGAGCGCCGGCTTCCATCCCTACGTCGGGGGGGCGGAGAAGCAGGCCCTGGAGCTGTCGGTCGCCCTGCGCGCCCGCGGCCTGCGGGTCCGGGTCCTGACCCGGCGGCTGCCCGGCTTGGCCGCCCGCGACGAGGTCCGCGGCGTGCCGGTGGAACGCCTCTGGTGCGCGGGGGAGGGATTTCTCAACGCCCTCACCTTCATGGCCTCCCTTTGGCTCCGGCTCTGGACTTCGGCCCCAGAGTACTCGGCCGTGCACGTCCACTTGGCCGGCTCCCCGGCTCTTCCCGCGGCCTTGGCCGGCCGGCTGCTGGGCAAGCGGGTGATCGTCAAGCTCGGGGGCGGCCGCGGCATCGGCGAGCTCGCGGCCTCTTCCCGGACGCTGGGCGGGCGGTTGAAATTGTGCCTCCTGGCTTGGCTCCAGCCCTGCTTCGTGGCCGTGACCAAGGACTTGGCCGAGGAATGCGCGCAGTTCCTCGGGCCGGTGCCGGTCCAGGTCCAGCCCAACGGCGTGGACACGGCCCGCTATCAGCCGATTCCGGCCTCGGAGAAGCAGGCTCTGCGGCGCAGGCTGGGCTGGCCCGCGGGCCTGGGCTTCCTCTACGTCGGGAGGCTTGCTCCGGAGAAGCAGCTCGACCGGTTCCTGTCCGCCTGGAGCGCCGCCGCGGAAGCGACCGGGTTCGCGGCTTTCGTGGGCGACGGGCCCGAGGCCGGAAGGCTCAGGGCTCTGGCGCGGCAGAGTCCTTGGGCCGGGCGCATCTTCATCCTGCCTGCCATGGCCGCAATCGAGGAGGCCTA
>JAQUNT010000110.1 GCA_028717525.1 Elusimicrobiota bacterium | reverse complement strand
GAACTGCCCCGGTGAGACTGCCCCCCCGCCTGGGCGCCGGCGTCCGCACGGCCGGCGTCATCCAGGGCCGCATGAAGCTGGCCCGGCTCATGGAGCTGTCCGAGGCCGATCTGGAGGGTCTGGCTCGGGAGCTGGAAGGCCAGCCGCTCTTCCAGAGGCTGGCCGCGGCCCGCGTCGTGGTCCCGGCCGAGTTCCTGGCCGCGCGTCTGGTGGCCCGGAACTTCGCGGGCTACGGACTGCGCCTCTCCGGCGGCGGCCTACCCGAGCTCTGCGACGGGGGCTGCGACCTGGTGCGCCTGATTCGGGGCATGGGCCAGGAGCGCTTCATGGAGTGGTTCCTGGGCGAGAAGGCCGTCTCGGATGAGGAACGGGCCCGGGCCTGCGGCGTCACGCCTGACGAGGCCCGCCGCCTGCGGGAGTTCGCCGACCGCGCCTTCATCCAGGGCGAGTTCGAGACCGCGGTCCCGGTCCCGGCGAAGGTCTTCAGCGCGGTGGCGGGCTTCTCCGTCGAGGGGGGGCGGCCGGCGCTGGCCTTCTTCCACAGGGAGGTCTGGAAGAAGCGCTTCAAGGTGGACCGCGAGCGCCTGCGCCTCTACCTCGAGGGTCTGCCCGAGGGAGAAGCCGGCAAGGTCCGGCGGCTGCTGCAGAGCCTGGAGTTCGTGGAGCAGCGCAAGACCACTCTCTACGCCCTGCTCGAGCGCGTCCTGGAGACCCAGGCCGAGTACCTGGTCAGCGGAGAGCCGGGGCGCCGCCGGCCGCTGACGCAGCGCTCCGCCGCCGAGGGCCTGGGGGTGCATCCCAGCGTGCTATGCCGGCTGGTCTCCAACAAGTGCGTCCAGATGCCCTGGGGCCTGGAGGCGCCGCTGGCCGTGTTCTTCCCCAGCGCCAAGGACGTCAACAAGGAGAAGGTCTGCGCCCTGGCTGAGGCCCATTCGGACTGGAAGGACGAGGAACTGGCCGCGGAGCTGGCGCGGCTCCATGGGGTGAGGCTGTCGCGGCGCTCCATCGCGCAGTACCGCAAGGACCTGGCCCTGGGCGGACGTGGCCGGCGCGGCTAGTTCTTCCTGCGCCGTCTCCGCCGGGCATGGCATCCCTATTGCTCCGCTGGGGGCATGAAGACCGCCCAGGGGCGCAATGAGCCGCGCTGCATTCTGATTATCGAAGACCGGGAGGACGTCCTGGGTCTTCTGACCATGATCGCGACCTTGGAGGGCTGGGCCGTGGCCGGGGTCAAGAACGGTCAGGATGCCTTCAAGGCCTTTTCACCGAGCCGCTTCGCTCTGGCGCTGGTGGATGTGAACCTCTGCGACGGGATCGACGGCATCGCGGTCGCGCAGCGACTCTTGCTCGAGGATTCGGCGCTCAGGGTCGTCATGATGAGCGGCAAGCCGGGCGATGAGGACCGGGCCAGCCGCGCCGGGTTGGGAGCGTTCCTAGCCAAGCCCTTCGCTCCGACCCGGATCATCGAGCTGCTTCAGCGTCGAGTATAGCAGCCGGTTCGATATCCTCAGGGCCGAGAGGGTCTTGACCTTCTTGCCGTGGTTCTCGGCCAGGTTGCGCCGGACGATCTCCGCGACGAAGCGGTCCACGGTCTCGGGCAGGCCTTGCTCCAGGGCGTGGCGATACCAGGCCTCCTCCACGCCCAGGTCGGCGGGGGCCGCCGGCCGGCCCGGATTCTGGCTCAGGTGCCGGCGGACCAGCTCGAGTCCCACCTGGCCCTCGGTCCCGGCGGCCAGCAGTTCCAGCAGTTTCTTGAGTTGGCGCGCGTTGCCCGGCCACGAATAGCCGAGCAGGAAATCCTTGGCCTCCTTGGTGAAGGAGATGCGCTTGCCGCCCCGGGTGAAGAATCGGATCAAAGGCAGGATGTCGCAGCGCCGCTCGGCCAGGGGCTTGAGGCTCACGGTGAGGCCGTGCACGCGCTGGAAGAAGTCGAAGCGCATGCGGTTCTGGGAGATGAGCTTCTGCAGGTCCTCCAGGGTGGCGCTGACGATGCGGAACTCGGAGGTCTCCGGCTTGTCCGAGCCCACGGGATAGAAGGAACGCTCCTCCACGGCCTTGAGCAGCTTGGTCTGCATGTCCAGGCTCATGGCGCCGATCTCGTCGAGGAAGAGCGTACCCTGGTGGGCCTGTAGGAGCCGCCCCTTGCGGCCCTCGGCCGCCCCGGTGAAGGCGCCCTTGCGATAGCCGAAGAGCTCGGCCTCCAGCAGGTCCTCGGTGTAGGCGGAGCAGTTGATGGCCACGAAGGCTCCCGGCCTGCGGGACTGCTCGTGGATGATGCGGCCCAGGCTGGTCTTGCCCGTGCCGGACGGGCCCAGGATCATGATGGGCAGGTCCGAGGGCGCGTACCTGACGGCCTCGAGCACGCCGGCCTTGGTGGCCGGGTCCTCGGTGACGAACTGGCTGGAGAAGACGAAGCCCGCGTCGAAGCCCGCCTGGCTGTGGCGGAACTGGGCCAGCACCGCCCCGATGTTGGCGGCCTCGTTGCCTTTGGCGTAGAAGTCCTTGCAGCCCAAGGCGTAGGCCTGGTTGATCATCTCCTCGGACTCCGAGGCGGACATGACCACGGGGTAGGCGCCCTTGGCCGCGGCCCGGGGGATGACCTTGAGGCCGGAGCAGCCGCGGTCCGCCTCGCCCAGGCGCAGGTCGATGAAGCAGATGTCGAAGCGCGAGGAATCCAGAGCGGCTAGGGCGGACTTGAGGTCTGAGGCCAGAGCCACGGAGTGCTCCGCCAGGTGCTTGGACATGGCCTTCTGGGCCAGGGCGTCGTCCTCCACGACCAGGATCTTGAGCTTTTTCATGGGCGATTCTCCTGAATGAGTCGAAATCATCTCAAATGAGAGATTCAACTATACCAATTATCCGGGCTTTCGGCGCGTTCCTATCGCCATTCCCACGGCATCTTTATTGCTCCGGAGAGGGTGTGGCAAGACATAAGACGCACAGAAACCAGAACGGAGGACATGTCATCATGGAGAGCCGGGAGAATCGCCGAGTCGGGATGCTGTTTTTGCTAGGCTTGTGCCTCATGGTCGCCGGATCGGCCGCGCGGGCGCAGGAGTCCAGGGGCTACTACCCGCATCCGCAGCCCTGCCTCATCCCCGAGGGCTGCGGCCACATAGAGGAAGATCCGGACCGGTGCTGCCCGCCTATGGATATCGACTGCTCTCGGGGCTACCAGCCGGTCATCGACCGCCGCACCTGCCAGGCGAGGTGCGTCCCTTACTCTGAGGACTATCGGAAGCATACTACCGCGCCGGCTGCGGCCGAGGGGCTCAGCCGACTGGGCATGCAGATGGAGGGCATCGGCAAGTCCGTGGCCGGAGGGGACATGACCCAGGCCGCCGCGGGCCTCGACCAGCTCTTCTCCAACTCCGAGGGGCTCAAGGACGCGGTGGGCTCGGACAACGGCTCGGCCGTGGTCTACGTTCCGGCTCCGACGGCGAAGCTGCCTGAGGGCATCAAGCCCCGCCCCGAGCCGTGCGGCGACTACGTGCCCTGCGACCCGGAGCCCAAGGAGCCCCTGGCCGCCGCCATCCCGTCCTTGGCGCGCGTCGACTGGAGCAAGGCCGGCGAGATCCCGCAGCCCGCGTTCCACGTCGCGGACTGCGGCGATTCGGAGGGCTGCCATAGCGAACCCGGCAAGTTCTATGAAGACGTGACGAAGCCCATCTTCCGGGAGATCGAGCGGCGCGTGGAGAACCACGACTACTTCAAGGACGCCCGGGACGAGTACGGTGGGTGCCGCGTGAAGGGCACCTGTTCGGAGGGCGATGACAAGGCGACGCGCTGAGACGATGGCGGGCCGAGACGGAGCGATGAACGAAGAAGGAGCGGGGCCCGGGGGGACCGGGCTCCGCTCGCCGTCCGTGTTATCACTGTTCCTGGTGACTGGGGTCTATTTCGCCGCATCCACCCTGCTGAGGGAGCCTGACGCGTACCGCCGGCTGGCGTTCCTGCTCCCTCCGGATTGGTGGGGGGAGGTCGCGGGCAAGGGCGGAGTCTTGGTCCTCTTGTGGCTGGTCATCTCCTGGAGATTGCGTTGCGAGTCCAGGGGCTGGGATGCCGCCGGCTGGAACGCCTTCTCCGGCAAGAACGCGGGCCGGGAACTTGCTTGGGCGCTGGGGTGCGCCGCTCTGGTCATTGTCGCAGGTGAATCGTTCCTCAACAGAGGCCCGGGTCCTTCGAATTGGGCGGCTGCGGAGAAATGGGACCGGAACATGGCTTCGGCCGGAGCCGGGAAGTACGTGGTTTTCGTCCTGGGGACCATCCTGACCGGCATCAACGAGGAACTCTTCTATAGAGGCGGCTTCTTCGCTTTCCTGCGCGGCCGGGGGTGCCGTGGCTTGGCAGTTTTCCTGGCTGCCAGTAGCGTGGTCTTCGCGACTTTCCACGGTCTGTCCTCCGCGGCGGACTACGCAATCTACGCTGCTATGGGCGCGGTCTTCGCCGTGACATTGGCAGTGTCGGGATCCCTGCGCTCCGTGATTTTGGCGCACATCCTCGTCAACGGCTTCCACGGCATAGCCGCCATCTGCGAGGATTGGCGCTGATCTAGAGGGCGGGCTGGGCGCTGGACCCCAGTATCCGGACCGGGATCTCGGCGCCGGGCTCGGCCGGGATCATGAGCACGTCGTCGCCGTCGAGGCGCAGGGCGGCCACGCCTTCGGGGACCTCGAAGTCGATGTAGTAGGGGACGTCTTCGGCCATGACCCGGGATTCCCCGGCCGAATGCTCGGGCGTGGTGAAGAACACCCCGCGCAGGTCCGGGTAGATGTCCTTGATGAAGGCGCCGCGGCCGCCCGTGAACTCCACGTAGGAGGTCGGCCCGGCCTTGAGGATGCGGGAGCGCAGGATGGCCTGGAAGGTCTCGGCGCTGCGGATCCAGTGCCGGTAGACCTTGCCCTTGGTCTCCAGGCGCTCGACCCGGGAAGGGACGCCCGAGTATTCCGTGATGGTCTTGGTGTCGGTGTTGGCCAGGACCTTGGTGACCTTGGTCCCGGCTTCCTTCTTCCTCAATATCGCGGCGACGGCCTTCTGCGTGGCTTGGCGCGCGTCCTCCAGGAGCCCGGCCAGGCGCCCCGGGGAGCCGACCTCTCCGTAGTCGACCACGGGCAGCGGCACCGCCAGCTCCGGCCCGGGACCGCCTTCCGCGTCGAGCCGCGCCGCGCTCTCCGCGTACATGCCGGCGTCGCCGCCCCCGGTCCAGCGGCGGTAGATGTCCGCCAGCCAGGAGCGGGTGCGGCCGGGCAGGGGGATGAGGAATATCCGGCTCTTCTCCACGTCGAGCAGGGGGAGGGACTTGGGGACCATCACGTCCACGTAATGGGTGAACTCCCGCGCCGGCACGCCCACATGGTCGCCGGGTACCCCGGGCAAGGTGAGGAACACCCCGGTCAGGTCCTTGAAGGTCTTCTTGTACACGCCTTGGGCCATCTCCACGTAGGGCATGAAGCCGTTCCAGAGCCCGCCGCCCTCCAATATGCTCCGCAGGCCCTCGGCCGTGGTGTAGTGGCGGTAGACCACGCCCTCGTGGGGCACGGCCCGCACGCGCTCGGGCACTCCCGAGGCGTCGATCATGTCGGCATGGGAATCGGGGTGGCCCGGATTGATGAGCCTCTCCTGCACGGGCCGGGAGCGGAGCCGCTCGACCTTGGCCAGGTTCGCTTCAGCCAGGTCCGCCACGGCTGCGATCGCGGCCGCCGGTCCGCCGCCGGAAGCCTGGTCCAAGACCAGGCCCGCCAGCCGGCTGAGCTTCTCCTCGGGCATGGAGCGCAGCTCCTCCGCGGAGAAATCCTTGAGCACGGAATTGACGGCTTCCAAGGTCTTGACCGCCGAGGCCGGCTCGGCCGGCGCCGCGGCGGAAGGGGGGGCCTCCAGGGCCAGGCCGCGCTCCACCAGCACGGCGGCGCGGGCCGGGTCGTGCAGGGCGCCGCGCGCGGCGAGCTGCGGCGCGGCCGCCAAGCCGGGGACCAGCGACGGGCCGCGGAGCGGCGCGGCGGAAGGGGCCTGCCGGGGCAGGACGCTCAGCACGGAGCCCAGCCGGGACAAGGGAGAGACCGGGGCCTGGACCCTGCCGACCACGGCCGCGGACGCTGCCCCGACCGAGCAGAGCCCGATCGCTGCTACGACTGCGGCAAGCTTGCTCATATAGGGTAGGATAAGGGGTTCGAGGCGTCCCCTCCAGGGCTGAAGGTCCTAAGAACCGTGGGCCTGGTCCCGGCCCGCGCGGGAGGCGTGAAAATCGCTATAATAGAGCCCCACCTCGCAACGGAGACCTTTTCATGAACGAAGACCAACCCGCCGGCTCAGCCGAAGACCAGGAGAATTTCGAGGAGCTCCTCAAAGCCAGCTCCCAGGACAGCGGCAGGTTCACGCCCGGCCAGATGGTGGAGGCGGCCATTGTCAAGATCGCGCCCGACACAATCTTCATCAACGTGGGCCGCAAGGGCGAGGGCCAGGTCGAGCGCAAGGAACTGCTCGATGCCGAGGGCAACCTCACCGTGAAGGAGGGCGACAAGGTCCGCGCCTACTACCTGCCCTCTCCCGGCCACGACCTGCGCTTCACGACCAAGATCGGCTTCGGACCCGGGGCCCAGGCCCAGCTCCAGGACGCGTTCCAGAGCGGCATCCCGGTGCAGGGCGTCGTGGTCCGGGAGGTCAAGGGCGGCTTCGAGGTGCGCATCGGCTCCAGCGCGCGCGCCTTCTGCCCCTTCTCGCAGATGGGCCTGCGCCGGGACGAGGAGCGCGCCGCCTGCGTGGGCAGGTCCTTCACCTTCAAGATCACCGAGTGCGCGGCGCGCAACGTGGTGCTCTCGCGCAAGGCCATCCTGGACATCGAGCGCCAGGGCCGGGCCCAGGCCCTCAAGGAGACCCTGAAGGAGGGCATGCGGGTGCAGGGCACCGTGACCTCTCTGCAGAAGTTCGGGGCCTTCGTGGACATCGGCGGCATCGAGGGGCTCATCCCGGTCTCCGAGATCGCCTACGGCCGCACCGAGAACGTCAGCGACGCGCTCTCCGTGGGCCAGGCGGTCGAGGTGGTCATCAAGAGGCTGGACTGGGAGAACGACAAGCTCTCCTTCAGCCTGAAGGACAC
>JAQUNT010000109.1 GCA_028717525.1 Elusimicrobiota bacterium | reverse complement strand
GGCACATCGAAGCCTATCGGAAGAAGTACAACGAAGAACGGCCACACGGCGCACTCAACGGCCTTTCTCCGAGTCAGTTTGCACAACGACACACGGCAATGCTACAAACGAACGCCACCCGGATCCCCCAATTCAACTTGGTCTAGAATCAGGGGGAAGGTCAGCCCATTGGCGTCTCTGAGGATGGAAAGTATGCTGAGGTCTTCCTCACGACTGCGATTAAGGAGGAGGACTCATCCGATATCGGGCACCCAATTGCAATCTACGGCTGGCACTACCCAAATAAGCTTATGCTTGTCGCTGGCCCATGGAAAACCGACAGTACAAACGCCATTAGTAGAACGGATTGGCTCCGGATGAATCAAAGCGTTCAACAGCATGTGCTCAAGAGAATTGAGCGTCAAAAGGGAGTGGCGCCTAACTAGGGACTTCAGCGGTCACGCGCCGATGCCGCCCGAAGGTGGCACGCATTGCGCACGCCGCCGAGCCTGGTGTTCAGCGTCCTCATAGAGGAAGACACATGGATCTTAGAGAAGCCTAGAGGAGCACCTTGGCGTCTGATGACGCCGGAAACATGATGGGCGTTGCAGACACCCGGATCCCCCAATTCAACTTGGTCTAGAGACAGGGGGAAGCTCAGGGGGACAACATGCCTGAAAAGAGAGCGATGTTCTTTGTCGACGGCGAGAACTTGACGTTCCGCTACCAAGACATGCTACAAGCGGGCGCCAAGCTGCGGAATCACATTAACCCCGACCACATTCCAGATACGCTCGTCTGGCATGCACGAATGTGCCAAGTGGCGCCGATGACGCTTCGCCGAGTCAATTACTACACAAGCGTCGTCGGCGATGACGACAAGATAGCGGAAGTGAAGAACAAGATTGCTGAAATAACGTATACGGCCTCAGCGTTTGGTGTCCACTCTACGGGTCAGATAGTGCCAAAAGTCTACAAGAAGGAGAAATCAAGCAGGAAATCCCGTATAGTGGATATCAACATTTGCATCGACTCCTTACGTCATGCGCATCAGCCCGACGTTGATTTGTTGATCTTTGCGAGCGGCGATGGTGACTACCTGCCGCTGATTAGGGAGATTATGCGGCATGGCAAGCAGGTCTACCTGATGGCATTCTCATCTGGCCTCGATCAGCGCCTTCGCCATTCCGTCGATCACTTCTTCGACATGGATGTGATGTTCTTTGAACAACTGCGTGATTCATCCGATGCCCGGCCTTGACATATACGTATGCTTGATGCCTACTTATATGTATGAGAATAACGCTCATCCTTCGCGACGACATCCTCAAGCGCGCCGCCGAACTCACCGGCCTCCGCGAGAAGAGCGCCCTCGTCAATGCCGGGCTCGAGGCCTTGATTGAAAAGAAATCCCGCGAGCGCCTCATCGCCTTAGGAGGTTCGGCCCCCCGCTTCCACGCCGGCCGCAGACACCCATGATTCATGATTCGGAGCTCAGCGCCAGACATGCAACGCGGACCTTTGTTGTTCCCTGTTGGTCTGTTGCTTTGGAGCAACAACCCGTTCAATCGACGCAATATAGTCGATCTATTCGAGGCCCCGTTGCTTTAAAGCAACGAACCGCGGAAGGACATACACTTCCCTCTGTGCGCAAGGATCAACCCACACATTCCCGGCATGAGCCAAGCTAAACGCGCATGAAAATATCCCTCGTCCAGATGCCGCCCCAGCCGCGCGACACCCCGCCCATGGACCTCGCCCTGTGCGCCGCGGTGCTCCGGCGCGAAGGGCACGAGGTCGCAGTCTGCGATCTCAACAACGCCATCTTCCACGAGACCTTCAAGCAGCGTCCCTACTGGAAGTTCCGGCTCACCGGCCACTCCATAGACCCCAGCCAGGCCATCCCTCTGCTCGAAGACAAGCTCCTGCGTGGCCACGCGGCGGACATCCTCGCCCGCAAGCCCGACGCCGTGGTGTTCAAGGCCGACAACGTCTACGCCGCAGCCGCGGCCATGGCCCGCATCCTGCAAGAGCAAGCCCCCGGCCTGCCCCTCATCGCCTCAGGCATCACCACCCCGGACCCCAAGGCCCCGGCCCGCTGGCAAGCCGCGCAGGACCAGGTCGACGCCTACGGCCAGAAGGTCATGCCCTTCGACTGCCTCATCCTCGGCGAAGACGAGCTCGCTTTGCCCGCTGCGCTCAAGAAGCTCCCCGACCGCAAGCACCGCGTCATAGACGCCGCCCAAGCCCATCCCGTCGATGACCTCGACCAGCTCCCCTTCTACGACTACACGGACTACGACTTCCAGCGCTACTCCGACCCCGCCACCCTGCGCCTCAACGCCTCCCGCGGCTGCCCCAAGCGCTGCGCCTTCTGCCAGGACTGGGTCACCGGCCGCAGGTACCGCGCCCTGAGCGCGCCCCGCTGGCTTTCCGAATACGAGCACCAGCACGAGCTCCACCCCGGCATCGTCCACTTCCGCCACTACGACCGCCTCCTCAACGGAGACCCCGCGGTGCTGGAGCAGTTCTGCGACCTCCTCCTGGACCGCCACCCCCAGCCCCCGGTCGCCTGGGGCGGAGACTTCATCATCCGGCCCGAGATGACGGAGCCGCTCATAGCCAAGCTCGCCCGCGCCCGCTGCAACAACTTCGGCGTGGGCCTGGAGAGCGGCTCCGAGCGCGTGCGCCGGTCCGTGCGCAAGGGCTTCTTCAGCAACCAGCTTGCCGAGCGCCTCATCAAGGACTGCCGCAAGCACGGTCTCCCTCTTTCTCTGAACGTCATGGTCGGGCTCCCGGCCGAGACCCGCCGGGATTTCGAGGAGACCATCCGCTTCATAGAAAGGAACCAGGCCGGCATAGACGAAGTGCGCCTCACCTCCCCCACGGTCCTGCTCCAGCCCGGCACGCCCCTGGCCGCCGAGCAAGGCCAGGCCGAGCGCGAGAAGTGGCAAAGCCGGGACAGAGCCAACACCTATGCCGAGCGCGTGCGCCGCTTCCAGCAGCTCTGCACCCGCGTCCTGGCTCTCCACGGCCCCAAGCTCGCGGTCAACCGCCGCAAGATCAAGAACCAGGCCGCCCTGCGGCGCCTGGCCGCCGAATGCCTGGAGTCGGCACCTGAGCGGGACCTCGCCGGACGCATCCGCATGCTCGGCCCCTGGCACCACCACATCGAGATCCGCGGCCTGGGCACGCGCGACATCCGCCCGGACGATTCGCCGGGCCGAGACGTGCCCCAGAAGACCATGCCCGGCCGCAAGCCGCGCATCCCCTTGCGGCTCAAGGGCCGGACCGTGCTCGACATCGGCTGCTCGGACGGCTGGCACAGCCTGCAGGCCAAGGCCCAGGGCGCGGCCTTGGTCTGCGGCATAGACACGGACGCGGCCTCCATCCGCCGGGCCCAGTTCGCCAAGGAAGCCTTGGGCCTATCCGGCATCTCCTTCCACGCGGTCAACGCCTTGGTCATGGACCACTGGGCCGCCCATGAGCCCAGCCTGGGCGGCAAGCGCTTCGACTGGGCCTTCCTCATCGACATGCTCGACCACATACCCCATCCGGCGCTCTTGCTGGAGAAGACCGCGGCCGTGGCCGACCGGATCTTCCTGAGCCTGCTCGTAGACCAGAAGACGCGCGGCAGCGCCCTGCTCTGGGGGCCCGAACGCATAGACCCGGCCATCATACGGCCCGCCTGGGTCCCCACCAAGCGCTGTCTGCCGGAGCTCCTGGCCGCTGCTGGGTTCAACGGCTTCAGGGTCCTGGACAGCCGCAAGGTCGCTCCCGGCCTGGTCCATGTCTTCGTCGTAGCGGGCAAGGGACGATGAGCAACGCCTGGCAGCGCTCAGAAGGCGCCATCACCTTCAGTTGGGACCTATGGTACGGCTGCAATTACCGTTGCTCGTACTGTTGGTGGGAAATGGATGGGCTCTGGGACAAGCTCGCCAAGCAGCACCGCATCCTGCCGCCCGAGGATTGGCTCAAGGTCTGGGAGCGCATCCGGGCCGCGCACGGAGAACTGCGCATCGACATCCTGGGCGGAGAGCCCTTGCTCTACCCCCGCTTCGACGAGCTCTTGGAAGGCCTCTCCAAGCTGCACATCGTCCAGGCCACCACCAGCCTGGCCATCCCCCTGGACAGGCTAGACTCTTTGCTCGCGCGCATCCTGCCTGGGCGCGTGCACTTCAACGCCAGCTTCCATCCCGAGTTCACCAGCCTGGATGACTTCCTGGCGCGCATCATGCGCCTGAAGGACCGGGATTTCGAGCCCGGGGCCTTGGTGGTCACCTGGCCTCCGTTCTTCGACAGGCTCAAGGCCTGGAGCGACGCTTTCCGAAGCCGCGGCATACCCTTCACGCCCATGGTGTTCCAGGGCCGCTGGCAGGGCCGCAGCTATCCCGAAGCCTTCACGGAAGCGGAGAGGGAACTCATCGCCTCCTTGATGAACGACCCCTCGGCCAAGGAGGCTGAGGTCAAGTACCGGCTCGAGCGCAACTCCACCAAGGGCCGGCTCTGCCACGCGGGCCGGGTCTACGCCAACGTCAAGGCGGACGGGACCGTGTTCCGCTGCGGACAGGACGCCTTCGGACAGAAGCCTCTGGGCAGCATCTTCGACCCGAAGTTCCGGCTCCTCGATGCGCCGGCGCCCTGCCCTTACGAGACCTGCTCCTGCCAGGAGTTCAGGCTCCTCGACGAGGTCCAGGCCTGCGGTCCGCGCTGAACACCCGGCTCAAAGCACCTGCGATCAGCCGGTGCGTCTCCGCGGTGGGATGGCCTTCCCCTGGTATGAAGGCCGGGCCCTTGGTGAGCTCCAGCAGGTTCCAGCCTGACATGTCGATGCAGGGGATGCCGGCCTTCTCCAGATAGGGGAACAGGCGGTTGGCCATGGACGAGTTGTTGGGATAGAAGACCACGTAGAAGCGGTCCGCGCCCAGCCTCCGGGTCTCGGCTTGGAGCTGTCCGATCATCTCGGCCATGAAGCGCAGGTCCTTCTCGCCCGGCTGGGTGGGGAAGTCCATGTTCAGGAAGCGCGCCGCGTTTGACCTCACGAACAGCTTGGCCAAGAAGGTCCAGACCGGCCGCGCGTCCTTGATGTACTGCTCGGCCGCGATCCTGCCGTCGGCCTGCCCCCGGTAGTAGGGCCGTGAGTAGCCCCAGCCGCCCACCGAGTGCAGCGAGCACATGTTGCGCAGGATGTGCGAATCCGAGAAGAAGTAGACCGCGGTCCCGGTCTTCTCCTTGATCTCCGGAGGCCCCTTGACCAGGCGCATGCGCTCGAGCAGTTCCCCAGGGAAAAGCCCGCCGATGCCGTAGTTGTACACCCGGGCCCAGGGCAGGTCCTGGCCCAGGTCAGCGGCCAAGGTCTCGTCTTGGTCCACGCCTTCGCCGAAGATGAAGGAGTCTCCGAGCAGGAGCAGGAAGCGTTCGGCCCGCGCCTTGCGCCTCTCTCCCGGCGTGTCCCTGCGGCTGAACTCGTCTATGACGCAGTTCAGGTCCCAGATGAGCTGCCCGGAGCGGGTCTTGCGGATGAAGCGGAAGGACTGCCGCGGCAGCCAGAGCAGGCCCGGCCCGATGCGGCCGCCCGTGTCCGGAGGCACGCGGATGTCCATGATCTCGCCCATGTCCATGGCGCGCAGAGCGGTCGATTCCTTGGCCGCGACCGGCGGAGGCGGCTCCACCACGATGCGCAAGGGGCTCGCGGCCGCTTCGCCCCAGGCCGCGGCCTGGGACGGACCCCAGTTGATGGGGCCTCGGGACCTCAAGAGCCTGCCGCAGAACCATTCCGCGCTGACCGCGAGCAGCGCGACCAAAGCCGCCCCGAGGCCCAAAGCGATGAGCCGGCTCTTCACGTCGGACATGATATCGAATTCGGGGACACAATACCTGACTCCTGCCCCCCTGGCAGGGGGCTGGAACCGGGGCTATACTAATAGCCGAGCCGGAACGACCCATGAGACCCCTCTGTCGGCTCCTGCTTTGCCTCCTGCTGGCGGCGCAGACTCTCCAGGCTGCGCCGGCCCCGCCTGCCGCGCCCCAGGACCCCAAGACCGCGGAAGAATGCGTGGACTTCGTCTGCGCGAATATCCCGCTGCAATGCCTCGAAGCCCGGTCCATCCTGATCGAAGCCGAGGCCCTGGACGACAGGATGCGGGCCTGCGTGGCTCCGACCTGCCCCCTCAAGACCCTCGACTCGATCAGCTCGGACGCGAGCGCGCTCAAGTCCCGCTATTTCGACTTCATGGCCAAGGTCCCCAGGGAAAAGGTCATCTGGCTCTTCACCGCGACCGACAAGACCACGAAGCCCCTCAAAAAGCTCTACGCGCAGTACCTGTCCGCAAGCCTCTCCTACATGGAGACGGAGCTCAGCCGCCTGGAGAGCGAGACCTTCGACCTCGTCAACGCCAGTCCCAAGAAGCGCCGGATCTCGGCCGCCCGGGTGAACCGGCTCGCGGAGGACGGGCAGAGCCTGCTGGAGACGTTCAAGAACGTGTCCGTGAGCATAGACTTCAGCGGATTCTACACTGACCCCGAGGTCCTGGCCCGGCGGGAGCGCGCCAACAACATAGCCCTGCGCCTGACGGACCTGCGCGAGCGCCTCATCGGCCTGCAGCAAGGCCTGGACCTCAAGCCCTCCCCCCATCTAGACCTGTCGGCTCTGCTCAAGGGCGCGGTCTCGCTCATCAAGGAGATCCCGCGCGCCAGGGGCTCGCTGGGCAAGGACCTCAAGCTGGCCAAGTTCGGGGGCTTCTCCGAATCCAAGCTGCCGCAGGACCATCCCGGCGCTGTGGACGCGCAGAGGACCCTCGCCCAGCAGGAAGGCGTGGTCACGGCCTTCAAGTCGGCGCAGGCCGCCAAGCTCCGGAACGCCGCCCCCAAACGGGCTTTCCTCGATTCTCCCCGCTTGCCCGCGCCGCAGCCCTCCGGTCCCGTGGACAAGCCCCTCATGGTCATGGACGAACCGTGGACCCTCAAGTCCTTGACCCAGGAGCAGGCGGTCACTGACCTGACTCTTCTTCGACTAATTCGTGAATCACCTTGATGATTTTCTCTAGTTCGTCCCCGGCAAAATTAATGGCTTCTAAAACGATCTCTTCCTGCAATTGTTTCCCTTTACCTTCAAG
>JAQUNT010000108.1 GCA_028717525.1 Elusimicrobiota bacterium | reverse complement strand
GGGGCGCGAGCCTCGCCTGCGCGGTCTTCCGTTGGGTCTTCGCGCCCGCTCCCGGAGCCCCGGCGCTCGAGGTCCTCGATTCGATCGACCCGGCCGCCATCGCCGCACTGGAAGCCCGCTTGGACCTGGCGCGCACCCTCTTCTTGGTATCGGGCGAATCCGGCGGGACCGTGGAGCCCCTCTGCCTGATGGACTACTTCTTCGACAAGGTCTGCCGCCGCTCCGGCGCCAGGGCCGGACGGCAATTCGCGGCCATCACAGAGCCCGGCACCGCGCTGGAGCAGGCGGGGATCCGCCGCGGCTTCCGGAAGGTCTTCCTCAATCCCTCGGACGCGGGCGGCCGGTTCTCGGCCCTGTCGCTTTCCGGCCTGGTCCCGGCCGCGGTCGCGGGCCTCGACTCCGGCCGGCTGCTCAACGCCGCGCGCGCCATGGCCTGCGCCTGCAGAGCCGGGGCCCAGGACAACCCTGGACTGCGCCTGGGCGCGGCCCTGGGGCTGCGCGCCCGGGCGGGCCGCGACAAGCTGACCCTGTCCTTGCCTCCGGCCCTGGAGCCCTTCGGGCTCTGGGTCGAGCAACTCGTCGCCGGATCCTTGGGCAAGGAGGGCCGCGGCATCCTGCCGGTGCACGGCGAGCCCCTGGGCGCGCCGGAGTCCTACGGGGACGACCGCGTCTTCGCCCGCTGGGCCCTGCGCGGGCAGCCCGAGAACGGCGCGGAGGAGCGGCTGGAAGAGCTGGAGCGGGCCGGCCACCCGGTCCTGCGCTTCGGACTGGCCGACCGCTACGAACTGGGGGCCCAGTTCTTCCTTTGGGAGGCGGCCGCGGCCGCGGCGGGCTTCCTGCTGGGGGTGGACCCTTTCGACCAGCCCGAAGCCCGGAGCGCCCAGGAGCGGACCCAGCGCCTGCTCGGCGGCCTGGAGGGGGGGGCGCTGCCCAAGGAGACTGCGGACCTGCGCGCCGGAGGCTTGGCCGCCTTCGCGGACCGGCAGCTGCTGGCCTCCCTGGAGGCCCACCGAGGCCTGGACCTACCCCTGCGCCGCGTCCTGGCCGCGCACCTGGCGCGGCTCGGCCCCGCGGACTACGCGGCGGTGCTCGCCTACGTGCACCCGGAAGAAGGCGTCCGGCTGCAGCTGGAGGCCCTCCAGCGGCAGCTGCGCCGGATCTCCAGGGCGCCGGCCGTCGTGCAGTACGGCCCCCGCTACCTGCACTCCACCGGAGAGCTCTATAAGGGAGGCGCGGCCAACGGGGTCTTCCTGGAGCTGGTGGCGCCGGACGCGGCGTCCCTGCACGTGCCGGAGCGGGGCTTCAGCTTCGGCACCCTGCGCCGGGCCCAGGCCCGCGGCGATTTCGCCGCCCTGCTGCAGGGCGGGCGGCGCATCCTGCGCCTGGAGCTGGGGGCCGCGGTCGAGGAGTCGCTGCGCGCGGTGGTCAACGCCGCCGAGGAGGTGGACCGATGTCCCGCTTGAACCCAGTCTCGCTGCGAGCCCGGCTGCGCCGGGTGCGCCTGGCGCTCATGGACGTCGACGGCGTGCTCACCGACGGCCGCATCTTCCATCTCGTGGACACCAAGGGCCGCCTGGTGGAGTTCAAGGGCATCCACTCCCAGGACTCCATCGGCCTGACCTGGCTGGCCCGGTCCGGGCTCAAGACCGGGGTCATCAGCGGCCGCATGTCCCGGGGCGTGGCCGAGCGGCTGAAGCTCCTCCGGATGTCCTACGTCTACCAGAGCCGGCTCGACAAGAAGGCGGTCTTCGCCGAGATCTGCCGCCGCGCCCGGGCCGCGCCGGCCGAGGTTCTCTACATCGGAGACGACCTGCCGGACCTCCCCGTCCTGCGCGCCGCCGGCGTGGGCGTGGCCGTGGCCAACGCCCGGCCCGAGGTGCGCCGCGCCGCGCGCTGGGTCACGCGACGGGCCGGGGGCGACGGGGCCGTGCGCGAAGTGGCCGAGGCCCTGCTCAGAGCCCAGGGGCTCTGGGCCGGGATCCTGGACGGGTTCCGTTGACACGCATGCGGCAGAGACAGTAGAATCTCGCCAGGAGGACCGCCTTGACTGAGAAGCAGACCCTGAAGGTCGACCTGTTCGGCATCAAGGAGGAGGCGGAGCCCGCCGAGGAGGCGGCCCCGGTCTCCCGCGCGCGCCCGAAGCTCTGGGGCGCGCTGCTGGTGGTCGACTCCATCTTGGTCATCGTCTTCGGCGGAGCGCTGGCCGCCAAGCTCTACCAGCATCTCTACGTTCCCGTGAGCGTGGTCCCGGCCGCGCCGCGCCGGCCCGCCCCGGCCAAGCCCCAGGCGGCCGTGCCGGCCCCGGCTCCCGCTCCGGCTGAGAAGCCGGCCCCCCCGGCTCCGGCCGCCAAGCCCGCCGCCCCCGCTCCGGCCGCCAAGCCCGCCGCTCCCGCTCCGGCCGCCAAGCCCGCCGCTCCCGCCGCGGCCCAGGCCTCGCCCGCAGACAAGCGCCATTCCGTCCCGGTCGAGTTCAAGCTCAAGGCGCCCCACGCCCGCAGCGTCGAGTTGGCCGGAGCCTTCATCGTGCGCGGCAACGGCCGGCGCGAGATGGTGGCGCAGGGCGACGGGGTATGGGCCCTCACCCTCTACCTTCTGCCCGGGACCAGCTACCGCTACTGGTTCTTCGTCAACGGCAAGAAGCGAACCCTGGACCCCCAGAACAGCCAGGTGGAGAGGGGCGCCTCGGTCCTGGTCCTGCCCTAGCGCCGGACCCCGCCTCAGACCCCGCCGCCTTTACCGAACGTTATTGTTTTTGTAACAAGGCGGGGCTAAGCTTTGCTCACGACCGGGCGGAGCCGCCCGTCGCATATGCCACGCTATAGACTCGGGTCGACAGCCGCGCTTCTCGCTTTGGCGTGCGGATGGCTGAGCATCCGGCCCGCCTTCGCGTACCCCGTCATCTCCGACATCTCCGCCCGCTCCGGGCACACGGCCACTCTGCTCCACAACGGCAACATCCTCGTCGTCGGCGGGGTCAACGCCAGCGGCACCCCCAGCAACAGCGTCGAGATGGTCCTCGCCAGCAGCTGGACCGTCACGGCGAATAATACCGGGCTCGTGGCCAGGACCTCGCACACGGCCACGCTCCTGCCCAACGGCGAGGTCCTGGTGGTGGGCGGCTGGAGCGGCGCTGCGGCCGTATGCTCCGCCCAGGTCTACAATCCGGAACTGAACTGCTGGCACGCCGCGATCAACTCCAACTGCAACGCTCGCTTCGACCACACCGCCACCTTGCTCCTGGACGGGACCGTGCTCATCTGCGGCGGCCGCAACAGCCTCACCCCCACCGCCGCGAGCCTGGACGTCTGCGACATCTTCACCCCGGAAGGGTCCGCCTCGGCCTGCGGCGCCTCCGCAGGCTCCTTCTCCGGGACCCACCCCACGATGCATCAGGGCCGCAGCCAGCACACGGCGACCAAGCTTTCCGACGAGGCCACCGATACCCAAGGGGGCCGGGTGTTCTTCGCCGGGGGCTTCAACGGGGCCCTCGATGCCGACTACCAATACCTCACCACCACGGAGATATACGACAACGGGGTCTTCAAGCCGGCCTACCCGCTGAGCCAGGCGCGGGCCCAGCATACCGCGACCATGATGGGCCACGGCAAGGTCCTCATCGTCGGAGGCTTCGACGGCCTCAACGCCTTGGACAACCTCGATTCCGGCGAGCCGGTCGACTCCATCAGCGAAGGGTTCATCCGATCCACCGAGATCTACGACCCGGTGGGAGACAACATGGTCTATGGCGACGCCATGGACGTGCGCCTGAGGCAGCATACGGCCACGCTGCAAGCCTCCGGACTCGTGGAGGCGATCGGCGGGCTGGGGAACTTCAACAACGCCTACCCGGACGCCGACGCGAGCGGGAACTTGACCATTGAGGAGGGCGACCTGCGCTATGACCCGGCCACGAGCCGGGTCCGGGGCACCACCACGATCACGCCCACCGGCTCCGACCACCTGCTGAAGGATTGGAAGGGCAAGCGCCACAACGTCACCGGAGACATCGTCGAGGGGTCACTGTATTTCCGCGCGATCGCGAGCTCCCCCACCATCGCCTTTGCGGACGGCAACAAGGTCGAATTCGATCCCGGCATTCCCGACACGAGGGAAGGGCTGTTCATCGACCTGGCCAATACCAAGGTGTCCTGCCCTGAAGACGACACGCAATGCGGCAGGCTCTTGTACCCCGAATTCTCCCCGACCGATGATTCGGGGACGGTCACTCTCTCTCCGAGCCCAACTTGGCCGATGAACCCGTCCATCAGGACCGGCTCGAAGATCAATTACAACGCTTTCCCGGCGAGCTGCCCCAACGGCAACGAACAGGATATCATCGCAAGCAACACCACCATGAATATCCGCCTGGAATTCACCGGCCTGGGCGCTGAATTCGAGGGATCCACCCTCCAGAACGTCACCGTCGATGTGCCGGCAGGCGAAATGGACGTGACGAGTTACTCGACCGGGGACCCGGGCATCAAGATCAAGACCAACGCGGTCACCGTCACCCTGCCCAACGCCGCCGTGACCGGCACCGCCGAGACCAACGACCTCAAGGTCACCTTCGACAAAGCCCTCACGACCGAGATCACGGGGCATGTCTATCTCAGCACCGACGGCTGCGTCGAACTGCCCGCCCGTCCCATGGACATATCGGATACGACCCTCTGGACCGCCTTGAACGCGATCAGGATCACGCACTACGAAGTCGACAAACTCAGCCTGAAAGGACAGACGCTGAAGTCCGACCGCACGGTCTTGATCGTCAACAAGATGGTCTTCGCGGACCTCCAGCAGTACAAGGCGAACCAAGGGCCTGACAATTGGAGCTATCCGGCCACCGGCCATGACCCCCAATTCAATGCGAGGTTCGGGCACTCCGTGACTTTGACCCCGCGCGGCGCCTCCTTCCAGATCGGAGGCACCACCTGCGATCCGGCCACCGCGGGCTCCTGCGCCCTGCAGGCCCAGGCCGGCCGGAAGTCGTTCACCTGGACCCCCGACAAGACCTTCGAGGCAGGAGCCTCCATGTCCACCAAACGGGCCCTGCATACGGCGACGACCCTGCCCAGCGGAAGGATCCTCGTGGCCGGCGGGACCAACGGGCCCAACGTGCTCCGCAGAGCGGAGCTCCTCGACCCCATGGGCGGGATTTTCGTACCCACGGGCGAGATGAACGACGTGCGCGATCTGCATACGGCGACCCTCCTGCCCAACGGCCGCGTCCTGGTCGCGGGCGGCTATTCCACCAGCAAGCTCTCCACCGGCGCCATCCAAGCGGCGGAGATCTACTACCCGGACACGGGCCTCTGGCTGCCCACCAGCGTCATGGTTTCATCGCGCAGCAACCACACGGCCACGGTCCTCCCGGACGGCAACGTCCTGGTGCTCGGGGGCTACGCGCGCAACGAGGTCATCAAGACAGCGGAGATCTACTACTCCACCGCCGGGGTCTGGCGCAGGGTCCAGGACCTGCCGGAAGGCCGCTACCTGCACACCGCGACCCTCCTGCGCGACGGCCGGGTCCTGATGGTGGGCGGCCAGAACGAGACCGGGATGCTGGCCACGACCCAGATCTTCGACCCCAGCCGCGGCTGTTGGGAAGGACCGGGGCGCGTATGCAACGCTAACGGGGGCTACGCCGCGGCATTGCCCGGCAGCGCCCGCCGGCGCTACCACAGCGCCACCTTGCTCATGGACGGCCGCGTCCTGGTCGCGGGAGGCAACGACGGGAACTGGGAGGTCGACTCCGTGTTCCTCTACGACCCGCTCCAGAACCGGTGGGCCACGGGCGAGCCCCTCACCTACAAACGGCAGAGCCACACCGCGACCCTCCTGCCCAACGGAGCCGTCCTGGTGGCCGGCGGCGCCCAGGCCGTCTCCGCCGGCGGCCTGCCCAGCGACAAGGTGGAGCAGTACGACCCGCAGCGCGACAGATGGGTCTATTGGAGCCTGAGCACCCGCCGGGCCTACCACACCATGACCATGGGCACGAACGGGACGCTCTTCCTGATCGGAGGCTTCGACGGGAGCTCCTACCTCGCCAGCGTGGAGACCCACGGCCTCTACTCCAGCCAGCTCGACGAGTTCAGCGTGGACCAGCCCAGCACCCGCCGCGCCCAGATCTACGGCACCGACCTGTCGGTCATCGACCCCCGCCCGCGCGACACTCCCACCGTGGGCGATGTCTTCACCGCCACCGGCACGCACTTCCACGGGCTGACCGAGGCCTCGGGCGGAGCCTCGGGCCCGGCCAACTCCGACCACCGGCATCCCCGCCTCCTCCTGCAGTCCGTGGACGGCTCCGGAGGCGGCGCCTCCCAGAGCAACTCCGGCTTCATCGTGGACCTCACCACGAGGATCGCCGTCAACGCGGGCGACAACGTCTGGAGCCTGACCGACGCCTCCGTCACGGTGCGCATGCCGTCGGACTTCCCGACCGACGGCATCCTCGCGCCCCTAGGCTGGTACCATCTGCGGGCCGGCGCCAACGACCAGCTCTCCGTGAGCCGCCTGCTACGCGTCGGCCCCCACCTGCCCAGCGCGCCGGTGGACAGCCTGGGCGCCTACAACGCGGCCGCCTCGCCTTCGACCGTGGGCCTGAGCTCGGTCACCTTCTCATGGAACACGCCGGCCGGCCTCACGCCGGGCGAGGATTTCGACGGCTACAACGTCTACGTGGCCACCACCGGGGTCTTCATCTCGACCCGGCCCGACGAAGGCGGCGCGGACGGCTGCCCCGCCCCGGAGACGCCGTGCAACTTCATCACCATCCAAGGCCTGCCCGCCAGCACCACGCAGACGGTCGTGGTCTCGCCCTACAACATCTCCGGCGACTATGATGGCACGCCCGTCTCCAGCGCAGCCTGGACCCTGCCCAACGAACCCCTGGACGTGGTCATAGCCACCGCCAGCGGCAGCTCGTTCTACGTGAAATGGAGCACCATGGTCAGCGGCAACCCCATCAACGGCGAGGGCACCCTCTATGAAGCCTTCCAATCCCTGAAGGAGGACTTCTCCACCATCATCGAGACCTTCACTTTGACCCGGGACAACTTCGTCCCGGATTCGCCCTTGTCGCTGACCGCCAACGTCCGGTACTTCTTCCGAGTGCGGGCCTG
>JAQUNT010000107.1 GCA_028717525.1 Elusimicrobiota bacterium | reverse complement strand
ACCTCCGCGTTGACCCGGTACCAGTCCGCGTCCCCGGCGGGAGCGATATGCCCCAGGATGAAATCCCTCTCCAAGGGGGTGGCGTCGCCGCGCTGGTCGTTGGGCTCCAGTTCGGAGCGGCCGGCGTAAGGCCGCAGCTCGCTCAAGAGTTCGTAGAGGGCATCCGGATTGCCCATGCGCGCGCCGCGCGTGCGCAGCCGCAGCAGGACCTGCGCCGGGGCGCGCACGCCGAAATCCTTGAAGGTCAGGCCCTGCCCCGCGTCGGCGGCCGAGATCTCCTTGAGCTTGTAGCCGTTGACGTCGTAGAACTCCAGGACGGGAGCGACGTTGGGGACGCCGCCGAGGTCGAGGTTGAGCGCGTAGGCCCCGGCCCGGTCCACCTTGACGCGGAACCAGTCCTGCTCGGTCTTGTCCGCGTCCTCGCTGAGCAGGTTCGTATAGGGGTAGTAGTGGCCGCGCGTGACCCCGTTGAGCTCCAAGGTATTGGCCGACAGCGGGGTATCGTTGGGCTCCAGCTCCCGGCCCGCCGCGGACTCCAGCTTCGCGGTCAGGACGTATTTCTGGGAGGGGTTGTCCGCCTTGGGGTTCTTGTTGGAGAGGACCACGTACCAGTCGCCGCGGCTGACGCCCAGGTCGGTGGCGACCTCGTCGCCGCCCACGCCGGTCTCGTCGATGCGCTTGAGCTCGACGCCGGTCCGGTCCCGGAAGCTGAGCACGAAATCGACGTCGCGGATGCCGCCCACGTGCAGCCCCAGGACCCCGCTGTCGCGCTCGACCGAGACCTTGTACCAGTCCACGTCGTCCGGCCGCGCGATGGAGCCGCGCGCGCGGCCGTTGGGGGGCAGGCGGCTGGCGTGCGCCATGTCGTCGTTGGGCTCGGATTCCTGGACGACGGGGGCGCAGGCCGCCAGGGCGGCTGCGGCCAGGACGATGGGGAGCAGTCGTCGGGGCATGGGTCGAGGCCTCAGGACCTAATTAAACGATTTTGTGGGCCGGTTGCGATAGACGGCCTTGACGAAATTCATCCAGATGGGAGCCGCGAACCTGCCCCCGGTCTCGCCGTGGCCCAGAGGGATGCGCATGTCGTCGTGTCCGACCCAGACCGCGGCGGAGAGGTCCGGGGTCACGCCCGCGAACCACGCGTCGCGGTAGTCGTTGGTGGTGCCGGTCTTGCCCGCGGCGGGCAGGCTGAATCCGGCGCGCCTGGCCGCGGCGTGGGCCGTGCCCCCGGGGGCGAAGACCCCCTGCATGACCGAGACCATGGCCGCGCAGGTCTGCGTGCTCAGGACGACCGGGGAGTCCGCCGCCGGGCCGCCGGTCTTGAGCACGGCGCCGGCGCGGTCCTCGATGGCCGTGATGAAATAGGGCCGCACCGCGCGGCCGCCGTTGACGAAGACGGAGTAGGCTCCCGCCCACTGCAGGGGAGAGACGTCGGCGGTGCCCAGGGCCAAGGTGAGGTTGCGCGGCCAGTCCTGGCGCGGCACGCCGGCGGCCAGGGAGAGCAGGGCGATGACCGCGTCGATGTCCACCTGGTCGAGGAGCTTGACGGCCACGGAGTTGAGCGAGCGGCGCAGGGCCTCGGCCAAGGCGACCTCTCCGTAGTACTTGTTGTCGTAGTTGCGCGGGGCCCAGACCTTGCCGCCGCGGCGGTACTTCACGGGGGCGTCGAGCATCTTATCCTCGGGCTTGTACTTGCCGGACTCGAAGGCCGCGGCGTAGACGAAGGGCTTGATGGAGGAGCCCATGGGCCGGGCGATGTCCACGGCGCGGTTGAGCTGGTCCGAGTAGTTGAAGGCCGGCCCGCCCACCAGGGCCAGGATGGCGCCGTCCGCGGGGCGCACCGCGGCCAGGCCGCCCGTCACCGCGGCGGAGCTCCTGGACACCCCCCGGTTGACCGCGGCCAGCTCCTGGCGCAGGGCCGTCTGGGCGGCCTGCTGGACGTCGAGGTCGAAGGTGGTGCGCACGCGCAGGCCGCCCTTGAGGATGCGCTCGCGGCCGAAGTCCTTCTCCAGGGCCCGGCGTACGGTCTCCACCAGGTAAGGGGCCGCGTTGACGTTCATGCGCCAGAACGAGGTCTCCGGCGTCTTGAGGCGCTGGTCCATGGCCGCCCAGAAGTCGCTCCAGTAGCGCTCCACGGCCGAGGCGGGCAGGAAATGCAGCTTGGCCATGCGCACCAGCACGGTATGCTGCCGGGCCTTGGCCAGGTCGGGGTGCTCGTAGGGCGAGAAGCGCACGGGGCTGTTGACGATGCCGGCCAGCAGGGCGCATTCCCCGATATCGAGGTCCTTGGCGGGCTTGCCGAAGTAGAAGCGCGCCGCCGACTCGATCCCGAAGCAGCCGTGGCCGTAATAGGCATAGTTGAAGTACATCAGCAGGATCTGGTCCTTGGTGAACTTCTCCTCGAGCTTGCGCGCGCAGAAGGCCTCGAAGATCTTGCGGCCCAGGGTCTTCTTGCGCGTCGTGAACATGAGCTTGGCCAGCTGCTGGGTGATGGTGCTGCCGCCCTGGGCCAGGCGCAGGCGCCGGAGGTTGGCCAGCAGGGCGCGCGCCGTGGCCCGGTAGTTGATGCCGTGGTGCCGGTAGAAGGTCCCGTCCTCGGTGGCTACCAGGGCCTTCTTGAGGAAGGGCGGCAGGTCCTCGGGGCTGCGCACATAGAGGGCCCTCGCGCTGGAGAACTCTCCGATGAGGCGGTCGGAGGAGTCGGTGATGCGCGTGGGCACGGCCTCCACGCTGAGCTTGGAGGCCATGTAGGGGACCTCGAAGACCTCGTCGCTGGAGAGGAGGTACTCCTCGCGGTTGGGAGCGCTGATGCTGAGGTAGTACTGGTCCATCTTCTCGACGATGGAGCGCTCCAGGCGGTGGTAGGTCCACCAGCCGTAGAGGAACATGCCCGCGACGATGAAGGGGCCGAGGGCGAGGGCCAGCAGGACGGCGAGGATGGCGCGCATCATGCGCTCAACCGGCCGGATCCGGAGCCCGCGCGGCTCAGGACCCGACGCGGGTGGTGGTCCGGGCGTTCGCCGGCCGGACCGCGGCCTCCGGCCCGTAGAAGAGCTTGACGTAGTCCTTGACCATCCGGTTGCCGCAGAAGCGCGGCGCCACGGTCTTGATGGACTCCTTCATGACCTTGATCCAGCCGTGCGGGACGCCGTCCGGGCCCCGGTCGTAGAACAAGGGCACGATCTTCTTCTCCAGGGACTGGTAGATGTCCTCCGCGTCCGCGGCATCCGCCGCGTCGCCCGCGCCGCGGCCGCCAGCGGCCCCGATGGCCCAGCCGTTGGCCCCGTTGCAGCCCTCCTCCCACCAGCCGTCGAGCACCGACAGGCTCGGCACGCCGTTGACCGCGGCCTTGATGCCGCTGGTGCCGCAGGCCTCCAGCGGGGCCAGGGGGTTGTTGAGCCAGAGGTCGCAGCCCTGCACGAAGTAGCGGGCCACGTGCATGTCGTAGTCCTCGACGAAGACGATGCGTCCGCCGAAGGACGGGTCCTTGGCCAGGTGGTAGATCTGCTGGATGAGGGCCTTGCCCGAGTCGTCGGCGGGGTGGGACTTGCCCGCGAAGACCAGCTGGATGGGCCGCCAGTGGTCCAGGAGCAGGGACTTCAGGCGCGCCAGGTCGCGCAGGATCAAGGTCGCCCGCTTGTAGCCGGCGAAGCGCCGGGCGAAGCCGATGGTCAGGGCCTGGTCGGACAGGAGCGCCCCCTGGGTGAGGACCTGGGAGGCCTCGGCGTTGCGCGAGATCCAGCGGTCCCGGGCCCGGTCGAGCAGGAGCTTGAGCAGCTCCCCCTTGTTGCGCATGTGCGCCCGCCAGAGCTCCTCGTCCGGGATTCCCGCCACCTGGGCCCAGACCGAAGGATCGTCCTGCTTCTCCGGCCAGTCGCGGCCCAGGTGCTCGAAGAAGGTCCAGCCCAGGTCCTGCTGCAGCCAGGTGGGAAGGTGGACCCCGTTGGTGACGTGCCCGATGGGCACGTCCTCCTCCTTCCTCTCGGGCCAGAGCTTGGTCCACATGTGGCGCGAGACGATGCCGTGGCGCTTGCTCACGCCGTTGCGCTGACCCGACAGTTTGAGCGCCAGGGCGGTCATGTTCCAGCCCGCCTGGCCCGGCACCCGGCCCAGCTCCAGGAACTTCTCCTGGTCCAGGCCGAGCTCTCCCCAGTACTTGCCGAAGTACTCGGCCACCAGGCCCTCCGAGAACACGTCGTGCCCGGCCTCCACCGGTGTGTGGGTCGTGAAGACCGACCGGGAGGCCACGTCCTTGGCCGCCGCCTCGAAGGATTTCCCCGCGGCCACCTGCTCCCGGATCTTTTCCAGGAACATGAAGGCGGAGTGCCCCTCGTTGATATGGTAGTGCTCGACCGGTATGTCGAGGGCCTTGAGCAGGCGCGCCCCGCCGATGCCGAGCAGGATCTCCTGGCGCAGGCGCATGGTGCGGTCGCCGCCGTAGAGGCGCCCGGAGATCTCCCGGTCCTGGGCCGAGTTGCCCTCCACGTGGGTGTCCATGAGGTAGAGGCGCACGCGGCCGACCACGATCTCCCAGACCGCCACCTTCAGGTTGAGCGGCCCCAGGCTGAAGCTCATGAGGAAGTTGTCCCCGGCCGGGGTCATCACCGGCCGGATGGGAGAGACGCTCCAGTCGACCTGCTCGTAGACGTTCTGCTGCCAGCCGTCGACGCTGATGCGCTGCTGCACGTAGCCCTGCGGGTACATGAAGCCGATGCCGACCAGGGGCACGCCCAGGTCGGAGGCGGTCTTGCAGTGGTCCCCGGCCAGGATGCCCAGGCCGCCGGAGTAGATGCGCAGGGAGTTGTGCAGTCCGAACTCGGCCGAGAAGTAGGCGATGCGCTGGCCCTTGGCCTGCGGGTACTTGCGCGCGAACCAGCTGTACTGGTCCTCGAGGTACTCGTCGAAGATGCGGATGACGGAATCGTAGCGGGAGAGGAAGCCTTCGTCCTTGGCCAGCTCGTTGAGGCGGGGCAGGCTGCGCTGCAGCAGGAGCACGGGGTTGTGGTAGGTGGTGCGCCAGAGGTTGCGGTCGATCTCCTTGAACAGGGCCCGGGCCTCGGGATGCCAGCTCCACCAGATATTGTAGACGAGGTCCTTCAAACGGGCCACGCGCTCCGGCACCTGCCACTGCTGGTAGGGATCGGTCATAGGACAGGGATTCTACCAAATTCGCCCCGCCCGAGGGGCCGCGGATTGTTGAGCCTCCGGCGAGAAATTGATACCATCCGAGCAGGATGAGATCCGGTCTCGCAGCGGTCCTGCTCCTCGCGGCGTCCGCCGTCCGCGGCGGCGAGACCGGTCTGCCCGGGCTGCTGCGCGAGCCGCCCGAGGTCGCGGCCCAGGCCGCGGTCAAGGCCCTGCCGGCCGAGGCCCAGATCGAGCTCTTCACGCTCTACGCGCGCTACAACGAGACGGTGACCCAGCGCGGGGAAGAGGGCTGGCGCGCCGGCCTGCTCAGCGACGAAGGCACCAAGGTCTCCCAGGACGACACTTTGCCCGCCCGCCAGCTCGAGGAGTCCCTGCGCAATCGCGAAGCCGAGGTCCGGACGCTGGCCCAGCGGCTGGAGAAGCCCGAGAACGAGAACGAGGCGCGGCTGCGCCGGCAATACGAAAACGCCTGGAAGCGCGCGGCCGCCCTGCGCAGCGCCCTGGCCCGCGCCAAGGGCACCTGCCTGGACTGGTCGGACCTGGTCTGGGCCGAGCTGGGGCGCCTCCAGCCCGAATACTGGTCCATCCAGGACCGCGAACGCGCGGCGCGCCCCTTCCATGCGGCCGCCGTGCTCTGCTCCCCGCCCGCCGACGACGAGGAGGCCTTCTGTTCGGACGCCGATCCCGAGGGCTGCGCGGCGGGGCGGCGCGTCTGCCTGGCCTTCGACCCCTGGCAGCGGGGCCAAGCCGACGTCTACGAGTTGGGCGCCTGGAACAAGGGACTCTTCGCCGGCCGCGTTCCCGCGGACTTCTTCCTGCACGATCTGCCCGAGCCCAAGCCGGTGCGGACCCGCAGGCCCAAGAGATGACGGAGCCCCTCGGCCCCGACTCCTCGCCCCAGCTGATCGTCGTCGCCAGGCTCGCGGAGTTCTGCCGGTTCCGCGAGGCCAGCCGGTTCGAGGACGATCCCTGGGAGTACATGCTGCGCAAGCTCCAGGAGACCGAGGAGCCGCTCGACGAGCTCAAGAGCAGGCTCCTGCGCAGGACCCGGGAGAGCCTCTGGGCCGAGCTCGCGGCGGGCGCCCTGGGCGCGGCGCGCTGCTCCGACTACCGGCTCCTCTTCGAATCACTCCTCGGCGCCGGGGACTTCGCGGACGTGGCCATACACCTCGCCCCGGGCGCGCCCGACCAGGCCGGGTCCCTGCGCCGCGTCCTGGAGCCGATCCGGCCCTTCTCCCTGTTCCGCGAGGAGCGCCGGCCCGAGCCCGAGCGCGGCCCGTCCTGGGAGCGCCTGGTGGGGGAGCTCTACCGGCGCCTCGGCCTCGACCGGCTGGGCACGGTCATGGTGCGCAAGCCGCCCACCCCTGCGCGCCGGGCCATGGTCCTGCGCCGGGTGCGGCGCAACGTCGCCGAGTACTGTTCCGTGGTGCGCATCCCCACCCGGGACCAGGACTCCTTCACGCCCTTCATGCTGCCCCGCATCGAGGCGCTCATCGCCGCGAACCTGCGCTTCCTGCGCCGGTACCGGTGACCGCGCGTATCGGAACGCCGTCGCGCGGCTCCTGTCCGCCTCCCTACGGACAGGAGAAGAAGTCCTCGATCATCCGCCGGATGAGCCGCACGTCCATGGTGGCATAGACCCCGGTGCGGAAGGCCTTGGCGCCGGGCAGTCCCGCGCCGTACCAGGCCCCGATGCGCCGGAAGTTCAGGGCCGCCCGGCGCTCGCCCCGATGCTCCACCTCCAGGTCGAAGTGCTCCAGCAGCGCCGTCCGGCGCGCGGCGAGGTCCAGGGCCCGCGGCTCTCCCCCGCCCTCCCCCTCCCAGGCCTCATGGACCTGCCGGTACAGCCAGGGGTTGCCCAGGCCGCCCCGGCCCACCATGACCCCGGCGCAGGAGCTCTGCTCCCGCAGGCGCAGGGCGTCGGCCGCGCTGCGCACGTCCCCGTTGCCGATGACCGGGATGGCGACCGCCTTGCGCACCAAAGCCACGGCCCCGTGATCGGAGC
>JAQUNT010000106.1 GCA_028717525.1 Elusimicrobiota bacterium | reverse complement strand
CTTCTTCGCGCCCCTGCTCGCCGGGCAGTTCCTCTACTACGCCCTGGCGGCCCCGCGCCGGCCCGGCCGCATGCGCGCCTGGCTCGCGCTCCACGGCCGGCTGGCCGCGGCCTGCCTGCCCTGGGCCGCGGTGGTGCGCTCTCAACTGGCCCAGCCCTACACCTCCTTGCTCGCGCAAGTCTTGGACCTGCGCGGCATCGGCGCGTTGGCCGGCACCTTGTTCTTCGATCCGGCCTTCCTGGGCCTGGCCCTGGAACGGGGCGTCTCCGCGCTGGGCCTGGCCCTGCTGCTCGCTCTGGGCCTGGGACTGGCCGCCGCCTGGAAGACGGCGCGCAGCCGGACCCTCTGCCTGTGCGTGATCGGAGCCGGGCTGGGCCTCATGTTCCTGGTGGAGAAGGCCTCGGGCCATGCCCTGAACCAGGCGCGCTACTTTGTCTTCCTCTCGCCCTACTTCTACATCCTGGCCGCTGACCTGGCCGGCCGGCCGGGGCTCTGGGCCGGGCTCCTGCGGGGAGCGCTGGCCTGCGTGGTCCTGGCCGGGACCGCGGCCTACGCCTGCCAGGGGCTCTGGCTCGACCCCCGCCTGCCCGCCTTGGCGCGGGCGGTCCGCCAGAGCTGCGACCCGAAACAGGTCGTCCTGCACATGGGACCCTACTACTACCCGTCCTTGCGCTACTACTACCTGCCGGAGTACTCCCACCGCCTGCCCTGCCCGGACCCCAAGATCCTGAGCTGGGACGCTCTGCCCGGCTATCCTGCGGCGCTGGCTCCGGCCGAGCTTTCCGGGATGGACCGGTGCGCGTTCATAGATCCGGGCCGGACCTGGCGCGGCACGGTGCTGGGCGCTGCTCCCTGCGCGGAGATCGCGGCGGCGGCCTGCCCATGAGCCCCTTGAGCCTCCCCGGTTCCGGCGCCTGGGCCTACCTGGCGCGCTGCCTGCTCACGCCCCGGCCGGAGCGCCCCTTCTCCTGGGCCGGCTTCTCCGGCCGGCTGCTCCTGGTCCGCCGGGAGAATGCGGACCTGGAGGACGCGGCGGACGCGGTCTCGGCCCTGGCCCCGCTCTTCGCGGAGGCGCCGCTGCGCCCGGCCGTCTTTGGAGACGATCCCCGCCTGCGGCTCTCCTCGTTGGAACTGCTGCGCCTCGGGGCCCGGCTGGCCCTGGCCACGCCCGAGGCCTTGAGCGCGCCCGCCCCTACTCCGGCCGAGCTCTCCGGACTGGGCGTTGAGTTCCGGGTGGGCGAGCGCATCCCGCGCAGCCGGGCCGTGGAGGGACTGCTGCGCGCCGGCTATCGGAAAGTCGACTTCGTGGAGTCCCCGGGGGAGTTCGCGGAGCGCGGCGCGGTCCTCGATTTCTACGGCCTGGAGCCCATGGCGGCGGTGCGCGTCCTCTTCGACGATGACGAGGTCGCCTCCGTGCGCGGGGTGGACCCCGTGACCCAGCAGACCCGCGAGCTCCTGAGCGGGGCTCGGGCCGTTTGCGCCGCAGCGCCGGAGCCGGGCGCCGCCCTGTCGGGTTGGTTCGCGGAGGGCTGGTCCTGGCTCGTCGAGGAGGGCCTGGAGGCTCCGCCCGGCGCGGCGTCGGCGGAGTGGGGGATCCGTCCCAACGGCCCCTGCCTCGGGGATCCGGCCCGGGCCTGGGAGGAACTGGCCTCCCGCGCCGCGGAGGGCCAGCGCACGGTGCTCTTCAGCCTCAACCACGGCGAGGACCTGCGCATGCAGGAGCTCCTCGATGAACGATTCTCCGGCCGGCCGCCCTGCCAGTTCCTGGTCGGGCCTCTGCGCCACGGCTTCAACCACCCGGGGCACCGGCTCGCCGTGTTCTCCGCCTCCGAGATATTCTGCCGCAACACCCGCCCGTCCCTGCGCTGGCGGCATTTCACGGCGGCCAGCCGCGGGACCCTGCGCCTAGGCGAGCTCAAGAGGGGGGACTTCGTCGTGCACCAGGACTACGGCCTGGCCCGGTTCCGGGGCCTGGAGCCGGTCCGCGCCCCCGGCCACGGGACCGTGGACTGCCTGGCCCTGGAGTTCCGCGGCTCGGACCGGCTCTTCCTGCCCATGCACGAATTCGGCAAGGTCCAGAAGTACTCCGGGGCTGAGGGCCGGCGCCCGCGCCTCTCGTCCTTGGACACGCGCAACTGGGAGGAGGTCAAGCGCGCGGTCCGCGAGGGCGTGCGGGAGCTGGCCGAGGCGCTGCTCAAGACCCAGGCCGAGCGCGCCGCGCGGCCCGGCTTCGCCTTCCCTCCGGAGAGCGCCATGGAGCGCGAGTTCGGCGCGGAGTTCCCGTACGAGGAGACCCCGGACCAGGCGGCGGCCATCGCGGACACCCTGGCCGACATGTGCGCTCCCCACCCCATGGACCGCGTGGTGGTGGGCGACGTGGGCTTCGGCAAGACCGAGGTGGCGATGCGCGCGGCCTTCAAGTGCGCGGCGGCCTTCAAGCAGACCGCCATCCTAGTTCCCACCACCATCCTGGCCGAGCAGCACTACCGCACGTTCTGCGCGCGCTTCGCGGACTATCCCGTGCGCCTGGGCCTGCTGACCCGCTTCCAGGCCCAGGGGGAGGTCCGCAAGGTCCTCGCAGGCCTGGCCGCCGGCACGGTGGACGTGGTCATCGGCACGGCGCGCCTGATCCAGAAGGACGTCCGGTTCAAGGACCTGGGGCTGACCATCATCGACGAAGAGCACCGCTTCGGGGTGGCCGACAAGGAGAAGCTCAAGCTCTTGCGCCGCACCGTGGACTGCCTGGCCCTCTCCGCCACCCCCATACCCCGGACCCTCAACCAGGCCCTCTCCGGCCTGCGCGCCATCTCCTTGATCCAGAGCGCGCCGGCGGGCCGCCAGCCCATCGTGACCAAGGTCGGACCCTACGACGAGGGCGCGGTGGCCGAGGCCATCGGCGAGGAGCTCGCCCGCGGCGGGCAGGTCTACTACGTGCACAACCGGGTGCGGTCCCTGGACGAGTGCCGCGGCCGCCTGCAGAGGCTGCTGCCGCGCGCCCGCTTCGCCATGATCCACGGGCGCATGCGCGCCTCGGAAATCGAGTCCGCGATGTGGGAGTTCTATCAGAGGCAGGCGGACGTTCTGGTGGCCTCCACCATCATCGAGTCCGGGCTGGACATCCCTTCGGTGAACACTTTGCTGGTGGAGAACGCGCAGGACTTCGGGCTGGCCCAGCTCTACCAGCTGCGCGGCCGCATCGGCCGGGAGCGCCAGCGGGCCTACTGCACCCTCTTCTTCCCCGCCGCGGCGGAGGAGCTCTCGGCCTTGACCGACGAGGCGCGCAAGAGGCTGGGGGCCCTGCGCGAGTTCGGCGAGCTGGGCTCCGGGGTCAAGCTGGCCATGCGCGACCTGGAGATTCGGGGCTGCGGGGAACTGCTGGGCGCCCGCCAGCACGGCTTCATCCACGCCGTGGGCGTGGAGATGTACGCGGACCTGCTCGGCGAGGAGCTTCGCCGCCGCCAGGGCCGGCCCGAGGTCCCGGCGGAAATCCCGGCCGCTTTCGATCTCGATGTGGACGCGTTCATTCCGGAGAGCTGCCTGCCGGGGGAGTTGGAGCGGCTCGACTTCTACAAGCGCCTGCTCCGGGCCGAGCCGGCGCAGGCGGCCGAGCTGCGCCGCGAGCTCGAAGACCTCAGCGGGCCCCTGCCCGAGCCGGCGCTCAGGCTCTTCCGGGTCCTGGAGCTGCGCGCCCGGGCCGCGCGCGCGAAGGTGCGCTCCGCCACGCAGAAGGAGGGCCGCATCGAGGTCCTCTTCCGCGGCGACGCGGCCATCGGCCTACCGCAGATGCAGGCCTGGCAGAGCTCCTTCCCGGGCCGGCTGCGCTTCCTCAAACGTCCCGAGGGCGAGGGCGTGGCCGTGGAACTGCGCGGAGAGGAGCCCCTGGCCTGGCTGGAGGCCTTCCTCGGGGGCCTGGTTGGGGCGGACCGGAAAAAATGATACGATGAGCGCGTGAGGTACATTCTCATCGTCCTCGCGCTTCTGGCCGCGAGCTGCCGGAATCGGGACGACACGGTGGCCAAGGTCGGGCCGCTCAAGATCACCGAGTCCGAGTTCCAGCGCAAGCTCGCGGAAGTGGCGCAGGACTACCAGAACTATGTGGCCACCCCCAACGGCCGGAGGCAGTTCCTCGACATCCTCATCCGCGAGAAGCTCATCCTGGCCGCGGCCCAGAGCTCGGACGTGCCCAGGTCCGTGGACTTCCGGGTGCAGCTCGACCGCCTGAAGGCCGACGAGGACGAGCGCCTGCGCGAGGGCCGCGACTACCTGCTGACCCGCATGTGGCTGGCCAAGCTGCGCGGCAACGGGACCCTGCAGACCAGCGAGGACGAGATTCGGGACTACCATCGGCGCTATCCCCTGGAGATCGAGCTGCGCCACATCCTCTGCGCCTCGCCGGTCGAGGCCGAGGAGCTGGCCAAGAAGGCGCGCGCCGGGGCCAGCCTGACCGCGCTGGCCCGGGACCATTCACTCGACGCTTCCAGCGCCGCTGAGGGCGGGCGCATGGCCCCGGCCCTCTACGGAGAGGTCATCCCGGAGCTGGAGGACATCGCCTTCAAGATACGGGTCGGGGAGACCGCCGGGCCGATCAAGAGCAAGTTCGGCTACCATGTGCTCAGGAAGGAGTCCGAGCGCAGGGTGGACTTCGCCGCGGCGCACGACCGCATCGCCAGGATCATGGAGAAGCAGAAGCTCGACCGCTACCTGCAGTCGGTCCAAGACAAGTTCCCCGTGGAGGTCGTCGATGAACAGTTCAAGTAAGGTTCTCTGCGCCGCGCTGCTGGCTCTGGCGGCGACGGCTTCGGCCAAGGTCCTCGAGGACACCGTCGCCGTGGTCAACGGCACCCCGATCCTCCTGTCCGAGTACCAGAAGGAGATCGACGAGGTCATGGACTACTGGCGCAAGGCCATGCCCGCGGCCGCGGCCGACCCGGCGCACGTGCGCAAGCTGCGCGAGACGACCCTGGAGCAACTGGTGGACCGCGAGGTCCTCTACCAGGAGGGATCCAAGCTCCGGGTCAAGGTGCGCGAGCGGGACATCGACGGCGGCGTGGCCGAGGTCAAAGACCGCTTTTCCAAGGACGACGAGGGCAACCCGGTGGGGGAGGCCGAGGCCGAAGCCGCCTTCGCCAAGAAGCTCAAGGTCATGGGCTTGACCTACGAGCAGTTCCGCGGCCGGCTCTCCAAGCAGATCATGGCGCGCAAAGTCGTGGAGGAGGCGGTCAAGTCCAAGGTCCAGCCCCCCGCCGACAAGGACGTCAAAGAGTACTTCGAGCGCCTCAAGGCCTTCATCGTCAGCGGCGCCACCGAGCCGCCCAAGGGCGTCAGCGAGGAGGAGAGCCAGGCCTTCCTTGAGATCTCCGGCCAGATCAAGGCTATGACCTCGGAGCGGGTCCGGGTCTCGCGCATCCTGGTGCGCTGCTCGCCCGCCAACTCCTCGCGTGAGAAGAAGCGCGCCCTGGCCGCGGCGCAGGAGATCCGCCGGCGCTTGGGCGACGGCACCTCGAACTTCGCGCTGGTGGCCAAAGATTTCTCCGAGGAGGCGGAATACGCCGCCCGTGGCGGCGACATCGGCTTCCTGGTCCGCGGCGTGGCGCCGCCGGACTTCGAGAAGTCCGCCTTCTCCCTGCCGGTGGGCGAGATCAGCCAGCCCATCGAGACCGAGGTCGGCTATTTCCTCATCCGGGTCCAGGAGAAGCGCGCGGCGGAGGAGCCGGAGTTCGAGAAGTTCAAGGACGAACTGTCCAAGGCGATGATGAACATGGCCTACCAGAAGGAACTGGAGTCCTACGTCAAGTCGCTCAAGGCCCAGGCCGTAATTGAAAGGAACCTGCCGCCGCTCTAGGCCCGTACTCGCCTTCACCAGCGGAGACCCCTCGGGCATAGGGCCGGAGGCGGTGCTGGGGGCCCTGCGCGGCGGTAGCCTAGCGCGGGCCTGCCGGCCGGTCCTGGTCGGGGAGGCCTCGGTCTGGCACCGCGCGGGCTGGCGGCCCGGCGCAATCCCGTTGCGCGACACCGGGCTGGGTCTCCGGCCCCCGGCGTACGGACGGGCGGACGCGGCCGGCGGGGCCATGTCCTTCGCCGCGGTGGCCGAGGCGGTGCGCCTGGCCGCGCGGGGGCTGGCCGATGCGGTGGTGACCGCGCCCATCTCCAAGGAGGCCTGGGCCCTGGCCGGGGTCCCTTACCGCGACCACACTGAGTACCTGAGGTCCGCGACCGGGGCCGACGCGCAGATGATCCTGGCCGCGCCCCAGAGGGGGTTGTGGTGCGTGCTCGCGACCCGGCACATCCCGCTGGCGGGCGTGCCTTCCGCCCTGAGCGGGGCGAAGGTCCTCTCCGCGGCGCGCGTCCTGTGGGAGGCGCTCCGGAAGACCGGCGTCAAGCGTCCCAGGCTCGTGCTCTGCGGCCTCAACCCGCACGCCGGGGAGGGCGGCCTGCTGGGGCATGAGGAACGAAGGGTCCTGATTCCGGCGGTGCGTTCAGCCCGGCGCGCCGGTGTGGACCTGTCCGGGCCCCTGCCCGCGGACGCGGCTTGGCGGCATCACGCGGCGGGCGGCTGCTACGGCCTGGTCTGCCTCTATCACGACCAGGCCATGATCGGGCTCAAGGCGGCCGCCGGGCTGGGCGTGGTCAACTGGACCGCCGGGTTGCCTTTCGTGCGCGTCTCGCCCGGGCACGGCACGGGGCCCGACATCGCGGGCCGAGGGCTGGCCGATCCGTCGGCCACGCTGGAGGCTTCGTCTCTGGCGGTCCGGCTCTGCGCCGTCAGGTGAGGTCGCCCCGGTCGACTCCCCAGAACAGCATGGCGTTGTACAGGTCGAGCTGTTCGCTGAAGTTCAAGGCGTACTTCAACTGGACCGAATCCGGGACCGGCGGCGGGACTTCCGGGCTGGCTTTGAGCTGTCTGATGTACTGTCTAGTCGCGATGAACTCCCGGGAGGCCTTGGGGTTGCTGCGGTATTTCGCGAAAGCTGTGGTCTCCTGCTGAGTGGCCGCGGGATTGCGCAGTTCCGACAGGGGGTTCTTGTCGGCCGCGGCAAGCTGACCGTTCACGGCGAATGAAAGCAGCAACGAACAAAGGAATTGAGTCATGATTCTCCTCCTGTCGCCAGAAGTATAACAGGACTCCCTGGGCAATGCAAGGGCCGGGCTGCGGGATTTACTGAGATTTAATCTTCAGTAAAAAAGGCGTTCATTTCTTGACAATCCGAGGGGGGTAGGTTACACTGTTTTGGACAGGGAGGCGTGCATGAATCCGTGGATGATGATCGCGGCGTTTCTTTTTCTTGC
>JAQUNT010000105.1 GCA_028717525.1 Elusimicrobiota bacterium | reverse complement strand
CGCCACGCCCCAGACCAGCACCCTCGGCCAGGCGCCCAGGCCCGCCACCACCAGGTCCGGCAGACAGGGGACGAGGTAGCGCAGCTGCGGGACCGGCGCCAGGCTCCAGAGCACATAGGACGTGACGAACCAGGCCACCAGGACCCAGCCCCGGTGCCAGTTGCGCCGGAACTGCGGGACGCACAGGCCCACCAGAGCCAGGACGAAGAACAGCGGCCCCAGGCCGTTGGCCAGAGGGACGAGATAGCCCGCGATGGCCCCGCTCCGCCACAACGAGCTGACGGAGATGGCCGGAGCTTGCGCCGCCTTGGCCAGCAGGACCGACAGGTGCCCGACGTACCAGGGAGAGAACCCGGCCAGGGCCACCGCGGCCGCAGCCAGGACCTTGAACCTGCTGGCCCGCCGGTTCAAGCCCTGCAGCCCCGCGTAGAAGGCCGGCAGGAAATAGGTGGCGAAGCTCCAGTCGTGCAGCATGCCCGCGGCGAAGACGGCCCCGAAGGCCAGGGAGGCGATCCACTTGCGGAACTCGTCGCTGCGCAGCAGGGCCCAATAGCCCGCCGCGGCCAGGGCCGTCAGAGCCAGGTCCGGGACCTGGGTGTGCAGCAGTTCCTGCAGGGCGGGCGAGCCCGCCAGGATGAGCACGGTCAGGAGCGCGGTCTCGTCGGGGCGGAAGTGCCAGGCGATGGCGAAGACCGAGACGCTCAGGAGGGCCAGGTAGAACCAGTTGAGCCAGAGCGCGGCTCCGGCGGGGTCGGGGCCGGAGGCGAAGCGCCCGAGCACCTTGAGGTAGAGCGGCGGCGCGGCGGCCGCGCGCGCCGCGGGCGCGCCGTGGGGGAGGGCGGCCCACCCGAGCGCCGGTCGGGCCTGCCGCAAGTCCAGGGCGGCCTGCAGGTTGGCCGCCGGCTCCCAGGCGGGCGGCCGGGCGTCGCTGCGCAGGTACGAGCGCAGGGCCAGCGCCTGCCAGGACAGGAAGAAGGCCAGACCGACCAGACCCAGGGCCAGGGCCCGGGGCGAAGGGCGCGCCTCGTCCATAGGCCCTTAGTATATATATTTTGTACAATTCGCCAGCTCAAACTACCATGATCGCGCTGATCCTCATAGGCGGGGCCGGGACGCGGCTGCGGCCGTTCACTTGCGATTTCCCCAAGCCTCTCCTGCCCGTGGTCAACCGCCCCTTCCTGGAGTACCAGTTCGACGTCCTCAAGCGCCACGGCGTGCGCGATATCGTCTTATGCACCGCCTACAAGCCCGGCTGGTTCCACCGCACGCTCGGCGACGGCCGCCGCAGGGGCCTGCGCCTGCGCTACGTCCACGAGCGCCGGCCCCTGGGCACGGGCGGCGCGGTCAAGAACGCCCAGCCCCACATCCGGCAGACCGTCCTGATCTTGAACGGAGACGTGCTCCACGCCCTCGACGTGTCCGCCTTCCTGCGCTTCCACCGCCGCAACCGCGCGGACCTCTCCATCGCTCTGACCCGGGTCAAGGACCCCACCCTCTACGGACTGGTCGAGACCGAGCCTTCGGGCCGCGTGCGCCGCTTCCTGGAGAAGCCCTCCTGGGACGAGATCGCGACCAACGCCATCAACGCGGGGGCCTATCTCTTCGAGCCCTCGGTCGTGGCGCGCATCCCGCCGGCGGTCAATTACTCCCTGGAGCGCGCGCTGTTCCCGCACCTGCTCGAAGACGGCGCCCGCCTTTTCGGCTATGTCTCCCGCGGCTACTGGATGGACATCGGGACCGTGGAGAAGTACCTCCAGGTCCATCTGGACATCCTCAGCGGCGAGACGCTCCTGCCCCTCCCGTCCGGGCCTCGGCGTCCGGGCCTGCGCGCGGGCCGGGGGGTGCGCCTGGGACGGGAGCTCACCTTCGACCGGGAAGGATGCACGGTGCTGGGCGACCGGGTGCGCGTGGCCGACTTTGCGCGCTTCTCCCGCCGCGTCTGCGTGGGCGCGGGCTGCGAGATCGGCAAGGGCGCCTCCCTGGAGGACTGCGTGGTCCTGGCGGGCGCGCGCATCGGCGACGGCGCGGTCCTCAAAGGCTGCGTGATCGGGCCCGGCTGCCGACTCGGCCACCATGCCGTGATGTCCGCGGGCACGGCCCTGGCGGGAGGCTCGTCTTTGCGGCCGTTCAGTCAGCTCTGATTCGGGAGGATCCATGGACACCATCAGGTTCGGGACGGACGGCTGGCGGGGAGTCATGGCGCGCGACTTCACCTTTGAGAACGTGCGCCGCGTGGCGCAGGCCATCGCCGACCACCTGCACGACGAGATCCTCAAGGCCTCCAACCGCAAGAAGACCCCCTGGGCGGCGCCCGTGGTGGTGGGCTACGACCGCCGCTTCCAATCCGAGGCCTTCGCCCGCGAGATCGCCCAGGTCCTGGAGGGCAGCAAACTGGGCGCCGTATGCCTCTCCGAGTCCCTGCCCACCCCGGCGGTGAGCCTGCTGACGCAGCGCAGCAAGGGCCTGGGCGTGGTGGTCACGGCCAGCCACAACCCCGCAGCCTACAACGGGATCAAGATCAAGTTCGCAGGCCTCACCGCCCCGGAGTCGCTGACCAGGGCCATCGAGGCCTGCCTCGACCGCAGCCAGCCCACGCGCGCGGCCGAGATCAAGACCAAGTCCGGCCGGGACGCCTACCTCCAGTACCTGCGCGCCAAGGCGGACATCCCCGTCATCCGGGCGAAGCTCAAGAAGCCCTTCGTGATCGACTACCTCTACGGCTCGGCAGCCGGGCTTCTGGAGGAGGTCCTGCCCGCCCCCCGCCTGGTCGCCATGCACGCCGAGCATGATCCCCTGTTCGCCGGCATCGCCCCGGAGCCCGTGGCCGACAACCTCAAGGAACTCTGCGCCCGGGTCAAGGCCGAGAAGGCGGTCATCGGCATCGCCCTCGACGGCGACGGGGACCGCGTGGGAGTGGTCGACGAGAACGGCGTCTACCTGACCCCCTGTCAGGTCTTCCCGATGATCGCGCGCTATCTCATCGAGCGCAAGAAACTCAAAGGCAAGATCGTGCAGACGGTGTCCTTGGGCTGCCTCGCCGCGCGCATCGCCAAAGCCCACGGCCTCCCGTTCGAGGAGGTGCCGGTGGGCTTCAAGCATGTCGCCGAGCGCCTGACGTCAGGCGACGCGGTCATCGGCGGCGAGGAGTCCGGAGGCTACGGCTGGCACGGCGGCCTGGCCGAGCGCGACGGCCTGCGCACCGCGCTGCTGCTGCTGGAGATGCTCGCGGTAACGGGGCGCACCCCGGCCCAGCTCTGGAAGGAGACCGAGTCCAAGTATGGGGCCTCGCACTTCAAGCGCCTGGACCTGCGCCTGCACAAGGCGGTGCCGGACAAGGCGGCCTTCGCGGCCAAGCTGATCAAGAAGCTGCCCAAGAGAGTCCTGGGAGCCGAGATCCAGTCCTTGTCCCAGATCGACGGCTTGAAGATCATGTTGGCGGGCGACCATTGGCTGCTCATGCGCCCCTCGGGCACCGAACCGCTCATGCGCACCTACGCGGAGACGGACTCCCCCAAGCGCACGGCCGATCTGCTGGAACTGGCCAAGAAGTGGGTCGGGCCCACTTTGGGCTGAGCATGGTCAAGGCCATCGTCCTGGCGGCGGGCGCGGGCACGCGCCTGAGACCCCTGACCTTCGAGACCCCCAAGCCCATGGTGCCGGTGGTCAACCGGCCGGTCATCCACCACGTCCTCGACAACCTCCTGCGTCACGGCATCCAGTCGGTGGCGGTCAACCTCTACGCCCACGCCGATCAGGTCCGCGGCTACTGCGGCGACGGCTCGCGCTGGAGCCTCAAGATCCTCTACTCCCCGGAGCCCAAGCTCATGGGCACGGCCGGAGCGGTCAAGAAGGTCGAGGGCTTCCTCAAGGGCGGCCCGTTCTTCGTGATGTCGGGAGACGGCCTCTCGGACATCGACCTGACGGCCATGCTGGCCTTCCACCGCAGGCATAAGTCCTTGGCCACCATGGCGGTCAAGGCCGTGGAGTCGCGCTTCGACTACGGCGTGACTTTGCTGGGCGGGGGCGGACGCATCCGCGGCTTCAAGGAAAAGCCCTCCTGGAGCGATGTGTTCTCCAACAAGGTCAACACCGGCATCTACCTCTTCGAGCCCGAAGTCCTGCGCCTCATCCCCAAGGGCAAGGTCTACGACTTCGGCCACGAGCTCTGGCCCAAGCTCTTGAGGCTGCGCAAGCCCATCTACGCCTATGAGTGGAAGGGCTATTGGACCGACGTGGGCAACCTCTCCGAATACCGGCGCTCCCAGATCGACGCACTGGACCGCCACATCCGCATCAACATCCCGGGCACCGAGTTGCGCAAGGGGATCTGGGTGGAGGGCGGCAGCCTCATCGACCCCAAGGCGGTCCTGCGCGCCCCCTGCCTCATCGGCAAGGGCTGCCGCATAGAGGCCGGAGCCGTGATCGGGCCCTACACCGTAGTGGGAGACCGGGCCATGGTCTGCACCCAGGCGAAGCTCGACCACTGCATCCTGTTCGACAACGTGACCGTGGGCAAGGACGTGCACCTCTCCAACTGCATCCTGGGCGCCAACGGCCAAGTCCGCGAGAACATCACGGTCTACGAGGCCGCGGTCCTCAACATCCGCGAATAGAATCCGGGGACACAAGACCTAATTCAGCGGCGAATTGAGTCTTGTGTCCCCGGATTCGGGACCGGCTATTGGACCTTGAGGAGCAGTTGGCGCGACTCGTACTGCAGGTCGCGGGCCGCGCGCGTGATGTCCGAGCCGGAGCGCTCCACGTCCCAGGCTTCCATGCTCAAGCCCGCCCGGCGCAGGTCCCAGCCCGCGTTGCGCGCCTCCATCTCGATCCAGTTGGCGTCGCTCTGCAGCCACTGCACGGCGGCGTCCAGCTGGCGGGCCGGAGCCACGAGGGCCGGGTCCTTGAGCGCCTGGCGGCTGATGTTCCGCAAGTCGCGCAGGCCCCAGTCCAGCTGCCGCGCGGACTCCTGCAGGTCCCAGGTGAGGCGCTGCACTTCGCCGCGCAGGAAGGAATCCTGGCCGTTCTGGCTCTGGCGCGCGCGGCGGGCCACGTCCTGGATGCGCCAGCGGAACTGCGAGACCTTGGTGCGCTCCCGGTCGATGTCCCAGGCCAGGCTGCGGATCTCGCCGGAGAGGTCCGCCGCCTTCTGCTGGACCTGGGCTTGACGGGTCTCCAGGACGGTCTGGCGGACCTGAAGCAGGGCTTGACTGAAATCGGGCAAGGTCACGGCTCCCGCGGAAGCGGTCCAGAGCGCGGCGATGAGCGGCGCGACGATCATGTCTCCTCCTTGCGTCCCTTCCAGTATCAGGCCCCAAGTCCCAGATTGGCGGGGCCGGAAGGCCTATTCTAGCATGGGTCCCAGGACCTAGTCCAATGCCATTGAGCCCCCGCCGTCGAATTTCGTATCATCTCTTATTCCCATTTCAGGAGGAAGCATGCATCGCGACAACGGCAAGTTCTACTTCACCTCTGAGTCCGTCACCGAAGGCCACCCGGACAAGGTCTGCGACCAGATATCCGACGGCGTCCTCGACGCGGTCCTCAAGGAAGATCCGACCGGACGCGTCGCCTGCGAGAGCTTCATCACCCGCGGCATGGTCATCGTGGGCGGCGAGATCACCACCAAGACCTTCGTGGACGTCGACGCGCTCGCCCGCCAGGTCATCGACGAGATCGGCTACAACCACCACAAGTACGGCTTCGAGGCCGCGACCTGCGGGGTCATGAACTGCATCGGCCGCCAGTCCCCGGACATCGCCCAAGGAGTCGACACCGGCGGCGCCGGCGACCAGGGCATCATGTTCGGCTACGCCTGCCGCGAGACGCCCGAGTTCATGCCCCTGCCCATCATGCTGGCCCACCGGCTCTGCCGCAAGCTCTCCGACGTGCGCCGCAGCCAGGGGCTCAAGTACCTCGGCCCGGACGGCAAGTCCCAGGTGACCGTGGAGTACATGGACGGCCGCGCCCTGCGCGTGGACACCGTGGTCGTCTCCACCCAGCACACCACCGAGATCCTGGACCGCTCGGGCAAGCAGATCACGGACAAGGCCCGCGCCGAGATCACCGAGGCCGTCATCAAGCCGGTCCTGGGCAAGCGCCTGCTGGACAAGGACACCAGGGTCCTCATCAACCCCACGGGCAAGTTCGTGGTCGGCGGCCCGGTCTCGGACACCGGCGTGACCGGCCGCAAGATCATCGTGGACACTTACGGCGGCCGCGCCCCGCACGGCGGCGGCGCCTTCTCCGGCAAGGACCCGACCAAGGTAGACCGCTCCGCCTGCTACATGGCCCGCTACATCGCCAAGAACGTGGTGGCCGCGGGCGTGGCGGACCAGTGCACCGTGCAGCTCGCCTACGCCATCGGCGTGGCCGAGCCGGTGGGAGTCTACTTCGACACCCACGGCACGGGTCAGGTGGAGGAGAGCCGCATCGAGGCCGCGGTACGCAGGCACTTCGCCTTGACCCCGCGCGGCATCATCGAAACCCTCAAGCTGCGGCGGCCCATCTACCGGGCCACCGCGGCATTCGGCCACTTCGGCCGGGAGGAGAAGGGCTTCGAGTGGGAGAAGACGGACAAGGCCGAGACCCTGCGCGAGGAGCTTCTGGGCAAGTCCTCTTCCAAGGCGGGCCGCAAAGTCCTGACCGCGGCCTGAGGCCGTCGTGCAGACGCCCCGCACCATAGAGGCGCCGGGCTGGACGCACGCCCTGCGCCTCTGGTGGAGCTTCTCCTCCGTGCGGGCCATAGAGCGCCGGACCGAGGAGGAATGACGGCTCACCCCCAACGGAACGGGAACGGGAATCCGGTGTCCAACAAGACGGGCGAGCAGGAGCTCCTGGATCAGACCGCGCAGCTGGTCTACAACCTGGCGCTGCGCCTGACCGGCAACGCCTCGGACGCGGAGGACCTGGCCCAGGACTCGCTGATCCGGGCGCTCAAGGCCCTCCCCGGTTTCCGGGGCGAGTCGGGCCTCAAGACCTGGGTCTACCGCATCACGGTCAACACCTGGAAGAACCGGGTGCGCTCCGAGAAGCGGCGGGGGTTCTGGAAGACGGTCTCATTGGGATTGTTCACCGGAGAGGAAGGTGACGAGGATGCGCCGTTTGCGGCCGATGATCCGCCCTTGGACCAGGGGCTGGAGAAAGCCGAACAGGAGGCGCAGGTGCAGTCAGCGCTCATGGAGCTCGATGAGGACAGCCGCGGCATCATCGTGCTGCGCGAGATCCAGGGGCAGTCGTACCAGGAGCTGGCCGAGGCCCTGGGCGTGCCGGAGGGGACGGTGAAGTCGC
>JAQUNT010000104.1 GCA_028717525.1 Elusimicrobiota bacterium | reverse complement strand
ACCGCACCGCCCATGCCCTCATGCGCCTGGCCGAGGGGCGCGTGCCTCCGGCCACCATCACGGACCTCAAGAGCCGTCTGGAGGTCGAGGTCCAGCGCGAGTACCACGGCATGGTGACCCAGCTCACCCAGGTCCAGGCGCGCAGCCAGGAGCCGCCCGCCGCGATGAACTCCGCGGCGGTGCAGCGCCTCCTGCACGACGCGGCCGGCCGCATCGCGCTCAAGGACTACTACGCCGCGGTGGCGGCCGCGGACAAGGCTCTGGCCGAGGACCCCCACAACACCGCGGCCTACTACTACCGCGCGGCGGCCTACAACCTCATCGGCCAGTACGACAACGCGGTCGCCAACGCCAGCCAGGCCCTGACCCTCAACCCCACCGAGACCGCGGCGCGCGACGCGCGCTCCTTCGCCTACAACCGCCTGGGGCGCTTCAACGACGCGCTGGCCGACGCCAACCATTCCCTCGAGCTCAACCCCAAGAACGCCTACGCCTTCGCCAACCGGGGCTTCGCCCACGAGAAGATGGGGGACTTCGAAGCCATGGCGGCCGACCTCAAGAAGGCGGCCGAGCTCAACCCCCAGTTCGAGCCGGTCTATCACGACGCGGCCGCGGCCTACGGCCTGGAGACCCCGACGGTCAAAGCATCCCCTGACGGCCGTCGGGGCGGCGGCGCGGACGCGCCGCCGATCGCGCCTCGGAGCAAACAATTCCTGGTCATCCTGCTGAGCTCCACGGTGGGCGGGCTGCTCATCGCCTTGGGGCTGCTGCACATCTTCGGCGCCCGCTGGGCGCGGCCCGCGGTCCAGGCTCCCGCGGGCCAGGGCGTGCGCGACCTGCGCGTGAGATCCGCCATAGACAACTCCTACACCATCGGCAGGGCTCTGGGCCAGGGCGGCATGGGCGTGGTCTACGAGGCGGTGGACAAGGCCCTGGGCCGCAAGGTCGCCATCAAGATGCTCCTCGATGAGTTCCAGATCGACGCGGCGGCCAAGGCCCAGCTCCTCGACGAGGCGCGCACGGTCGCGGCCCTGCACCATCCCCACATCGTGGACATCCACTCCGTCGTGTCCGACGAGAGGGGGCTCTATCTGGTCTTCGAGTTCCTCTCCGGGCGCTCGCTCCACGAACTCCTCGCCGTCCAGGGCCGGCTGCCGCTGGTCGACTGCCGCAACCTCCTGCGGCCCGTGTGCGCGGCCCTGGATTTCGCGCACAGCCGCCGCGTGGTGCACCGCGACCTCAAGCCCGCCAACATCATGATCACGGACCAGGGCCTCGTCAAGGTGATGGATTTCGGCATCTCGCGGCGCGTGCAGGACACTCTGCAGACCCTCAGCGGCCGCCGGCGGGACTTCGCGGTGACCGACACGGTGGCGGGCACGCCCTACTACATGGCGCCCGAGCAGGAGTACGGCATGGTCCGTCCGGAATCCGACCTCTATTCCCTGGGGACCTGCCTCTATGAGATGGCGACGGGCCGCCGCCCCTACCCGCCGCCGGCCAGCCAGGCCCAGAAGATAGCGGCCGATTACCTCAAACCCTCGGTTTTGGATCCGTCCTTGCCGCGCTCCTTCGACCTGCTCATCGATGGGGCTTTGCAGCCGGACCCCGAGAAGCGCATCCGCACGGCGGCGGAGTTCTGGGCCATGCTGGAAGCCGTGCCCGCGGGCGGCCCCCGGGCGGAGCCTTCCTGACCATGGCGAGCTCAGGGACCACCTTGACCCTCTCGCTGCTGGTGGCCGGGGGCGCCATCGTCGGGGGCTATTATCTCTCCCGCAGGCAGAAGGCCGTGCAGGCCCGGGAGCAGGCCTTGGTGGAACTGCCTCTGGCGCGCGTCTCCTCCTCCTCTCTGGACGACTACTGCCGGGAGCGGAACAAGTCCTATTCGGACTACCTGGCGGTTCCGGTGCGGGGCTGCCCCCCGAAGGCCCCGGCCGAGGCCGCCGCGCTCATCGAGGCCGTGGTCGACTACCGCCGCTGCGAAGGCACCGGCCTGATACCCAAGGCGCCGCGCCCCGGGACCCCTTGAAGAGGCTCCTGGCGGCGCTCGCCCTCCTGGCCGTCGCGAGCCCCGCGGCTTTCGGCTTCGTCTACAGCGAGCACAAGGCCGTGGGCGACAAGGCGGCGCGCAACTTCGTCCAGGCCTTGGTCCAGGAGGGGGTCTTTGCGAGCTCGGCCGAGGCGCGCGCCTTCCTTTCCGAGAGCCTGGGCATCGAACAGGACCCGGCGACGGGCACGGACTACCTGGTCAAGCTGTCCAACCCGCCGAACCTGGTCACCTACGGCGTGCTCAACGCCCTCTCCGGCGACTACGAGGAGAGCATCTTCACCCTCAGCGAGGGCCTCTCCTACCGGTTCTCGGCCACCAACGCCATCATCCACCTCCAGAACGCGGCCATGGCGGCTTTCAAGGACAGCCCGGCCTATTCCGAGATCATCAAGATCAAGCCCAAGTTCGCCTACATGGCCCTGATCAACAACGGGCACTTCGTGGACTACGCGGACACCCTGGAGGACCATATCCGGGAGTTCGACAAATCGGACCTGGAGCTGCTCAAGTCCCCCAAGGACGGCGCGGCCGTGTTCCGCGAGCTCGACTCCGCGAACCTGCTGCGGGAATACCTGACTTTGCACGCCTTCGCCATCCATCTCGCCCAGGAAGCCGGCAAATGCGCGGCCAGCGACAAGGCCCGGTCCGCCACCTACCTGTCCTACGCCTTCATGTACAACGGCTTCGCGGACCACTTCCTGGAGGACGGCTTCGCCACCGGGCACCTGGTGGTCAACCGCACCGTGTTCGGCGGGATCATCAACAACAAGGCCCTCCACGACTTCTATAACAGGATCGGCGTCGAGGTGATGAGCCTCGACGGGGAGGTCTGGAAGACCTCCGGCGACCACATGCTCTTCCAGGCCGGCAAGCGCTGGAAGACCGCGGGCACCTACGACAACCTGGCCTGGCGGGAGATGCCCGAGGCCGCGGCCAAGGTCACCGCGGCGGTGACGCAGTCCTTGCTCGAGGTCTGGCGGGCCTACGAGAAGGCCCGGCGCGGCGACCCGGACGACATCATCGCCCGGGTCCCGGACGACAACGACAAGCTCCAGGACTTCTTCATCTCCAATTTCAAGCCGGTCTCCATGATGCCCATCCCGTTCGGCAGCGACCTGGAGATGTACAAGCTCGCGCCGCAGAAGGTGGAGCAGTTCAAGAAGGTCAACGCCCTGCTGCCGCAGCGGAACTTCATCCGCACCCGGGTCGCCAACTCGGTCATGGTCAACCTGGGCACCTACAACCTGTGGGGCGAAACCCCCCGGGACCTGTACGGCGCGCGCCTGAACATGAGCGCCTGGAACAACTACCACGACCGGCCGGACAAGACCGGGTCCGTGGACCAGTGGGTGGGCTACACCGGCTCCTTCAACCTCGCGGCCAAGCGCTCCGAGGGCAGCATCGAGCAGTACAAGGTCGGCGGCAGCTACAACTGCGACGTGTGGGTCTCCCGCAAGAAGTACTTCGGGGTCTACTCCTACCTGGAGACCGGCATCCACAGCGGCGGCAACCATGGGCACCTCATGGTGAGCCCGGCGGTGGGGCTGCAGCTGGGCCCGCTCCTCGGCCTGGACAACTACAGTCTGCCGAGATGGGCCATGATCCCGCTCCAGCTCATCCTGCCGCTGAAGTTCGTGTTCAACCCCAACTACATGGTCGGGGAGAAGCCCGCCTACAATTTCTACGCCGAGATCGACCTGCTCTTCTAGCCTACTTGCTCTGCGCCCCGTAGGGGTACCACCAGGGCTTGGCCTTTTGCTCGAAGTCCCAGTGTACGTGCTTGGCCTGCTGGAACTCGCGCAGGCCCTCCTCGCCCAGCTCGCGCGAGGCCCCGCTGGCCTTGCAGCCGCCGAAGGGGCCCGCGTCGTTGTCGGTCAGGGGGTCGTTGACCCAGATGGTCCCGGCCGCCACCTCCTCGAAGAAGCGCTTGACCCGCCGGGAGTCGCGGGTGTAGAGGTTGGCGCCCAGGCCGTAGGGCGAGTCGTTGACCAGGCGCACGGCCTCGTCGAAGTCCCGGTAGGGCATGACCGGGCAGACCGGGCCGAAGGTCTCCTCGCGCATCACGGCCATGCCGTGGTCTACTCCGGAGAGCACCGTGGGCTCGTAGAAGAAGCCCTTCTTGAGCCCGGGCGGCCGGCGCCCGCCGCAGACCAGCTTGGCCCCGCGCCGCAGGGCCTGGGCCACGTGCGCCTCGGCCTTCTTGCGGCCCGCCGCGTCGATGAGCGGCCCCACGTCGGTCCCGGGGTCCATGCCGTCGCCCACGCGCAGGCTCTTCGTGAAGGCCTCAAGGCGCTCCAGGAACTCCCGGTGGATGCTGCGGTGCACGTAGACCCGCTCGGTCGAGGTGCAGACCTGTCCGGTGTTGAGGAAGGCGGCCCAGGCCACGGCCTTGACCGCGGTCGCCAGATCCGAGTCCTCGCAGACCACGAAGGCGTCCTTGCCGCCCAGCTCCAGGTGCGTCTTCTTGACCGTCTGCGCGCAGGCCGCGGCCACCCGTCGGCCCATCTCCAGAGACCCGGTGAACGCGATGAGGTCCGTGCCCGGGTCGCGCACCAAGGCCTCGCCCGTGGGCACGCCCGCGCCGGTGACGATCTCCACCACCCCTTCGGGCAGGCAGGCGTAGACCTCCCGGCAGGCCACGGTGGAGAGGGGGGTCTGCCGGGGGGGCTTCAAGACCACGGTGTTGCCGGCCGCGAGAGCGGGGGCCAGCTTCCAGGCCGCCAGCAGGAGAGGGTAGTTCCAGGGCACGATGGCGCCCACCACTCCGTAGGGCTCGTGGAGCACCAAGGCCAGCTGGCTGGCCTCGATGGAGGGGATGACCCGGCCGCGTTCGGCGCGGCAGAGGCCGGCGTAGTAGTCGAAAGCCGAGGCGCACCAGCCCACCTCGTCGCGGTTCTCGCGCAGGGGCTTGCCGCCTTCCTTGGTGAGCAGGACCGCCAGGTCCTCGCTTTTTTCGCGCAGGCCCCTGGCCACGCGCTGCAGGAGCTCGGCGCGCTCGTGCGCCGGGGTCCGGCGCCAGCCGGGGAAAGCCGCGCGCGCCCGGGCCGCCGCGGCGGAGACCTCCCGGGCCCCCTGGTTGGGGATCTCGCCTACGGCTTCCTCGGTGGCTGGGTTGATCACCGGCAGGATCTTCGCGTTCATCGCTCCTCCCTGGCAACGCCTATCCCAAGTATCCCCAAAAACGTCCGGCAGGGTCAAGACAGGACCCAGGACCCTGGGACTTTGGACCCTTCTGCCGGCGCCGGGCGCGTCCTATAATCTGGTCATGGACTTGGATTCCCCTTCCGTGACCCGGGTCTTCATAGGCGCCGCGGTACTGGTCCTGGCGGTCGGTTGGGCGGTCACTCAGATGAACCTCACCCCCACGCTCTCGGCCGCAACGGCGATCTCCGCCGTATCGGACGACGGCATGCGCGACGCCGTGGCCTCGCCGGCCCTGCCCGTGGCCGCAAGCGGCTGGTTCGCGGCCGCCGGGGCCTCGGCCTTGAGCCGCGCGGCGGGCGTTCCCTCGACGCTCAGCCCTCTGCGGCGGGTCCTGCCCCCGCGGCCGACCTCGGGCCGCGCGGTCTTCTCGGGCCGGCGCGTCATGGTGGAAGCCGCCAAGCCCGGCGTTCCCGCCCGCTAGCCCTTGGCCGCCCTGAAGGCCGTACTCTTCGACCTGGACGGGACTTTGCTCGACACGCTCGCTGACATCGCGAGCTGCGCGAACGTGGTGCGCGCCGAGCTGGGCCTGCCGCCCCACCCGAAGGAGGCCTACAAGCATTTCGTGGGCGACGGCCTGACCGAGCTCCTCAAGCGCGCCTTCCCGGCCCGGGCCCTGCGCGGGCCAGGGCTTAAGGCGCGGGCCCGGCGCTTCGAGGAACTCTACGAGGAGCACGGCCAGGACGAGACGCGGCCGTATCCGGGCGTGGCCCGGATGCTCGACGCCTTGGCCCTGCGGGGACTGCCCATGGCCGTGGTGTCCAACAAGCCCCAGCGCTTCACCGAAGCTTGCGTGCGGGAACTCCTGCCGCGCTGGCGCTTCGCGGCGGTGCGCGGCGCGCGCACCCAGGTCCCGCTCAAGCCCGACCCGGCCGGGCCCTTGGCCGCGGCCCGGGCCATGGCAGTGCGGCCCGGCTCGGTCCTCTACCTGGGAGACACCGGCGTGGACATGAAGGCGGCCCAGGCCGCGGGCATGTTCCCGGTGGGGGCCTTGTGGGGCTTCCGGGACGCCGAGGAGCTGCGGCGTTACGGCGCGCGGGTCCTCATCCGCAGGCCGCAGGAGCTGCTAGACCTGTTGGAGGGTTGACCTGAAGAGACGCCTGCTGGTCCTGGTCGCGGGGACTCTGGCCGCGGGACTGCTCCTCGAAGCGGGGCTGCGCGCGGCGCTCTGGACGGCGTCTGCGGCCACCTGGCTGCGCACCCGGGAGCGCGCCGGGCGCTCCGGGACCTATCGCGTTCTGTGCGTGGGAGATTCCTTGACCGCGGGCCGCTATCCCCGGCCTCTGGAGGAGATCCTCAACGCGCGCAGCCCCGGCCCCGAGTTCAGCGTCATCGACGAAGGCCGGGGCGCTACGAACAGCAGCTACGTGCTCTCCCGCCTGGAGGAGAACCTCGACCGCTACCGCCCCGATTTCGTGGCGGCCATGATCGGCAACAACGACCGGGGGGTGGCTTACCTGGACGGCGCGCCGTACCGCGAGAACTTCCTGTTCCGGCGTTCCCGAGCGTTCCGGTTCCTCTCCTTGGCCTGGATGGGAGCGGCCCGGCGCCGGCAGGAGGCGGCCCTGCGGGAGTTGCCTCTTCCGGACCCGCCGGGCCGTCCGGCGGCGCGGCGGCCGGACCTGCCGCAATGGCTGAACCACCTGCGCCAGGGCCGCCGCCTGCTCCATGGGGGCAGGGCCCGCGCCGCGGAGGCGCTCTTGCGCGAGGCCGCCCGGCTGGCTCCGCGCGAGGCGCGCACGGCCCTGGCTTTGGAGGAGCTGGAGTCGCTCCGCGGCCATCCGGAGCAGGCCCGGCGCTTCTTGGCGCTGGCCCGGTCTTTGCCTTGCGCGGACGCTGATTCGCTGACCGCCTGGGGCCACCATCATCTGCGGCGCCGGCAATGGGCTCTGGCCCAGGCCGCCTTCGCCCGGGCGGTGGCCGTTGACTACGGCGCGCTCGGCGCCCTGCAGGGGCTCAGCCAAGCCTTGGTGCGGCAAGGCGAGGTCGGCCGGGCCGAGGAGCTGCTCTTGGGCCTGACCACGCGGCACCCGGACCAGGCGGAGATCTGGGCGGCGTTG
>JAQUNT010000103.1 GCA_028717525.1 Elusimicrobiota bacterium | reverse complement strand
TGATCGGGGCGGCGCTGGTCTATCGGTTCGTGCGCGGGAGGCGGAGCGCGAGTGAGCGCGCCGATTAGAGGCGTGGGCGGGGCGGCTGAGCTGGCCTCCAAAGCGGCCCTCGTCTTCTGCAGCCTGGTCTTCGGCCTGACCGCGCTGGAGGCCGCTCTCAGGGTCCTGGGCTGCACCCCGGACGAGAGCCGGCGGATGCAGAGCGAGCCGTCCAGTCCCTCGGTGTACATCCAGTATCCCCATGAGACGCCCGGGTACGGCTACCGGCCCGGCCATGTCTTCAGCAAAGTCTATTTCCGCTGCCGCGGCTCGGACTGCCGGGAGGATCAGCGGATCGAGTTCAGGATCAATTCCGCCGGCCTGAGGGACCGTGAACATCCTCTGGAGAAGGGGCCGGACACCGTCCGGGTGCTGGTCCTGGGCGATTCCATGGCGGTGGGCGACGGAGTGGCGCTGGAGCAGTCTTTCCCCAAGCGCCTGGAGGCCCTGTTGAACGGTCGCTTCCGGGGCTGCCCCCGCTTCGAGGTCATCAACGCCGCCGTGGAAGGGTACAACAGCTTCGACGAGTGGTCCTACCTGAAGAGGCGCGGATTGCGCTACCAGCCCGACATCATCGTCGTGGGACTGTACCTCAACGACACCTTGCCCGCCCTGACCCCGGATGAACCCAGTCCGGCGGACGCCGCCGGATTCTACAGCGCCCAGAGGGAGTTGAACGCCAATTTCGCGGCCAGCAACATCATCCCCTCCCGGCAATACCGCTCCCGCCTGTATCTGGCCCGGTGGCTTTCCGCCTTCCGGGAGACGAGGCAGGCCGCGGGCAAGACGCGGCGCTGGTACCGGCTGCTTTGGAGCGGCGGCAACCCCGGGATGGAGCGATTCGAGACCGCCTGGGACGGCTTCAGCCGCATCCAAAAGGAAAGAGGCCTGCCGGTCTTGGTGGTCACCTTCCCCGTCCTGGTTTGGCTGGAATCCGGCTATCCGTTCGATGACATCCATGAGCGGATCCGGTCTCTTTGCGGGCAGCGCGGTCTGCGGGACCTGGACCTCCTGCCGTATCTGCGCGGCCGCCGCTCCACGTCGCTCTGGCATCATCCCAGCGACCGTCACCCCAGCGCCTGGGTCCACGATCTGGCGGCCAGCCTGGCGCTGGAGCGGCTGTGCCGGGAGCCGGCTCTCCGCGAACGGATCTACCGCGCGGCGCGCCGCCGCGAGGCCTGCGTCGCCGCGCGGCGGACCTCGGGGTCGGGGTCCTGAGCCGCGGCTTTCAGCGCTTGGCGCGCCAGGGCCGAGTCCAGGCCCAGACGACCCAAGGCCTGCGCCGCGGCGGCGCGCACCAGGGGATCCCCGTCCTTGAGGGCGCCCGTCAAGGGGACGGCGGCGGCGCGGGCGGGGGGGCCGATGCGGCCCAGGGCCCGGGCGCAGGCGCAGCGCAGGTCCGCGCTGCGGTCGTCGAGCGCGCCCTCGGCCAGGGCGGGCCAGGCCGCGGCGGCGCGCGGCCCGATGAGCGCCAGGAAGCCCGCGGCCTGGACGCCCAGGCGGGGCGCGGGATCCTTCAAGATCACGGCAAGCTGGGAGACCGTGGCCTCCACGTCCAGGCCGGAGGTCTGCAGTATCCAGGCTCCGTCGCGCAGGTCCACATGGTCGTACATGAGCACTTCCCAGGTGGCGGCCAGAAAGGCCTCCGAGTCCGAGCCCGCGGGCGCGGCGGCTCCGGCCGAGGCGCCCCAGAGCGCCAGCGCGGCTGTCCAGAGGAAGATACTCATAGGTGGCCCTCCCAGACCTCGAAAAGTATAATCAGGGTATGTTACTTCCCTCCCTTCTGGCAATCCTCCTGAGCGCGGCCGCCGGCGCCGCCGAAAGGCCGAAGAACGCCATCCTCCTTCTCGCCGACGGACTGTCCTGGGGGCAGCTGCAGCTGGCCTTGGACGACGCGCACGCGCGCGGAGCGCGGCTGGCGCTGGAGGACATCCTGGCCGCCGGCCACACCGCCTATTGCCAGACCGCTCCCCTGGGGGCCTTGGTGGTCGAGTCCGGGGCCGGCTCATCCGCGGTTTCGGGGGGGGCCCGGGTCGCCAACCGGAGCTTGGCCAAGCTCCCGGACGGTACGGATGTGCCCGGCATCCTCGAGCTGGCCCAGCGCGACGGCAAGTCCACCGGCCTCGTCACGACCGGACGCCTGACCCACGCCTCTCCCGCCGCCTTCCTGGCGCACATGCGCCTGCGCGACGACGAGTATCGGATCGCGGACCAGATCGCGGCCTCCGGCCACGACGTGCTGTTGGGCGGAGGCCGGTCGTATTTCCTGCCCTCGGCCGTGGCCCAGGCGCGGGCGGGCGGGGCCGCGGTGCTCTTCCACGAGGACGAGCTGGAGCGGGCCCCCGCGGGCAGGCTGCTGGGGCTCTTGTCCGAGGACTCCCTCCCTTACGCCATGGACGGCGAGTCCGGGATCCTGGAGCGCATGACCCGGCTGGCCTTGGAGCGCCTGGCCCGCAACCCCCGGGGCTTCGTCTTGGTGGTGAACTCCCGGCTCGTCGACGAGCTCTCCCACTACAACGACGCGGCCGGGGTCCTGGCCGAGATGGGCCGCACGGACCGCGCCGCGGCGCTCCTGCGCGACTTCGCGCGCGCGCACCCGGACACCGCTTTGGTGGTGACCACCAACCACGACTCCGGCGGCATGGGCATGATGTGGCAGGCCTATCCCGCGAAGTTCGGCGGCCTGGAGGAGCAGGCGCGCCTGCGCGGTCAGAAGGCGTCGGTCCCGGCGATGTTCGCCGAGATCCGCCGCCGGGAGCTGGCCGGAGAGCAGCGCGACGGGGCCTTGGTGCGCGCCGTGGTGGCTCCGATGCTGGCGCCCGGCATCCGCTTGAGCGACGCCGACTATGAGGCCCTGGCCAAGTCCCTGACCGTCGGCCCCAAAGGGGCCGCCTTCACCTATAGCCCGGCGGCGCGGGAATTCTCCCGCCTCCTGGCGCCCCACTACCTGGTGGGCTGGGTCGACGGCACGCACACCAGCTCGGCGGTGCCCTGCTTCGGGATGGGCCCGGGCACCGAGGCCCTCAAGGGACTCCTGCATCACGCCGATGTCGCCGGCGTGCTGAGGACCGCGCTCTCAGTCCCGTCTCACCAGTAGCCCTTCTCCCGCATCTGCCGGAGCAGCTCGGGGGAGAGCGGCTCGCCGCGCCGGGCCGAGGACTTGGTCTCCCGGAGGTGGCGCATCAGACGCTGGGTGAGGTCCAGGCCGACGTCGGGCCGGCTTTCGGATAGGTCGGCCTTCATGCCCGGGTCGGCCTTGAGGTCGAAGAGCCGCGCCGTCCCGTCGGCTTTATCGTAGATCATCTGCCAGCCCGCGTCGCGGATGGAGAAGAGGGTGGGCCGTCCGGGCTGGGTCCCCGAGGCGCTGCAGCCGTAGCGGGGAGCGGCGGCCCCGCCCTCGGCCAGGGGGGCGAGGCTGGCCCCCTGGAACGAGTCGGGCACCGGGACCTCGGCCCACTCCAGCAGAGCGGGGCCCAGGTCGACCAGCCGCACCACCGCCGCCACGCGGCGGGGCTTGAGCCTGGGGCCCCAGATGAGCAGGGGAACATGCACGGAGCGTTCGCCCAACTGCGGCCCGCCGCCGGGCCCTGTGCCGGCCGTGAGCACGAGGACGGAGCCCCCGGGCAAAGCGCGGCGCAGAGCCCGGAAGGCCTCCAGGGACTCCGGTTCAGGGCGCGCCCCGTGCAGGTAGAGGAAGAACGGGCCGCGCTGCTCCGCCAGCCAGCGCAAGGCCCCGTCCAGGGCCTGGCGGAAGACGGCAGAAGACGAGTCGGCGCGGAAGTCGGCCGGGGCGAAGCCGCGAGCCAGGCCGGTCCGGGCGTCGAGGCCGTCATCGGCGGCGAAGCCCGCGGCGGCGAAGCCGGCCCGGGAGAAAGCCTCGGCCAAAGTGACGGCTTCCGTGGAGATGCGGTCTCCGGGCGCCACCAGGCCGTGGTTCTGCACATACTGGGAGGCGAGCAGGGAGGCTGCCCCGGGAGCGGCGGCGCCGCCCTGGGACACGGCCTGGGCGAAGGCCACCGCGCCCGGGGCTTCGCGCTCCAGGGCGGACTGCTCCGCGGGCAGGCCGACCAGGTCCAGGAGCACGACGCCGCGCGGGGCCGGCGGGGCGGCCCGCAGGGACGGCGCGGCGGCCGGGAGCAGGAGCAGGAGAGGCAGGATCCATGCTGGGTTCAGCATGGGGCCATGCTAGCAAATCGGCTCAGCGGTAGTGCAGGCGCAGGCCCAGGGCCGCGTAGAACGGCTGGCCCAGGAGCGGCAGGCTGCCGAGCGAGACCATGGTGTAGCTGCGGTTGAGCAGGTTCTCGATGTCCCCGTAGAGCTCCAGGTTCTTGGTGAGCCAGCGCGAGGCCGAGAAGTCCAGGACGAAGTGTTCGTCCAGGATCACGTCGTTGACGTCGGTGGCGTAGCGCTTGGCCAGGTAGCGTCCCCTGAGCTGGGCGGTCGCGATGCGGGGGTCGCTGAAGCCGAGCGCGAAGGCGGTCTGGTGGCGCGGGATGTTCGGGACCATGTTCCCCACTGTCCCGGGGCTGGCGATGTTGTCCATGATGATGGCGTTGGTGTAGGTGTAGGACGGAGTGAGCGACCATTGCCGGTTCACCTGCCAGGGGATCTCGAAGGTCGCCCCGCGGCTGCGGATGGAGCTGATGTTCTGGACCTTGGTGAGCTTCCTGGCGACGATCGTCACGCTGCCGATGGAGTTCGTTATCTCGCTCCAGAAGCCCGTGGCGCGGAAAGTGGCGGGCCCCAGGCTCCAGTCCCAGCCGAACTCCCCGCCTATGCGCAGCACCTCGGGACTGAGGTCGGGATTGGGCATTTGAATCTGGCCCTGCGGCCGCGCCCCGCGATAGAGGTTCTGCAGAGTCGGAGCGGCGAAGGCCCGGTAGACCGCGCCGCGTAAAGCCAGGGGCTCGGCGGCTTGGTAGCGCAACGCCAGGCGCGGGCTGAAGAAGGTGTAGCTCTTGGAGGGGAGGGCGTGGTGGCCGGTGCCGTCGAAGGTGTCCTGGAAGGCGCCATGGTTCTGCCAATAGTCCAGGCGGCCGCTGGGCGCCAAGGTGAGCCCGGGCAGGGGGCTCAGGCTCCACTGACCGAAGACGCCGATGGTGGTCTGCGTGCCGCCCGAGCTCACGCTGGTCTGATAGACTCCCGTGGTGGAGTAGTCGGCCTCGTCGTTGCGCGCGGAGATGTTGCGCAGGTCCACGCCGGCCGTGACCGAGGAGGAGAGGAGGTCATAGGTGTTCGACCACTGCAGGCTGGCGCCGGAGTCCAGCGAGGGCAGCATGTTGTGCACGTACTGGTAGTCGTGCTTCCGCCCAGTATCGACGGCGGCGTTGGTGCTGTCGAGCAGGTGCTTGCCCACGAAGGCGTTGCCGCGCAGCTCGCCGGCGCCGTCGAGCGGCAGGCGGAAGCCCGCCGCGAGGTCCATGTCGTTGCGCGAGTCGAAGAACTGGTCCATGCCGTGGTTGCGGTTGTCGCGGAACATCATACCGCGCAGGAACCAGAGGGGGCCTTCGGCGCCGCCCTTGAGCGAGGCGAGCTTGGCGTTGAGCGACCAGTAGCGGGCCGTGGCCCTGCCGTCGATGGGGCCGCGGTCCGACGGCCGGAGCCAGACGTAGCCGTCGGTGAAGTAGTCGTTGTAGGCCACGCTCAGGCCGACCTGGTCGAAGAACGTCTCGCTGGCGTAGGCGTTGAAGAGGCGCGTGCCGCGGCTGCCCGTCTGGTCGTTCTCGCCGTAAGAAAAATCCAGGTCCACCGCGCGTCCCCGCGGGGAGCGGGTGATGATGTTGATGACGCCGCTCATGGCGTTGGTCCCGTAGAGGTTGGAGTTCCCGCCGCGCAGGATCTCCACGCGCTCCACCATGGCCGGCGGGACCTTGCTCCAGGGCACGAAGTTCGTGAAGCCGTCGGTCAGGGGCAGGCCGTCGAGCAGGACCAGGGCCCGGCCCGTGCCGCCGGCGCCCAGCATGGAGACCGTCTGCAGGGCCGGGTTGACCACGCGGCTGCTGCCCAGCGAGATGTTCACGCCCGGCACCGTGCGCAGCACGTCGTCGAGGGTCTGCGCGGGCGTGGCCTGGACCGACGCCGAGGACACCACGGTGAGGTAGGCCGGGACGGTGTAGACGGGCTGGGCGTAGCGCGAGGCCGTGACGACCAGGGGATCCAGGGCCGGGGCGGCGGCCCGGCCGTTCTCCGGGATGAGAGCCAACGCGGCCAGCGAGCAAAGTGCCGCCTTGCCGATCATGCCGGGGATTCAAGCAAACCGTCGGGGGGATGGCAAGGAGCGCCCTCAGGAGGGGCACATGACGCCCGTCATGCGGCGGGAAGACAGCCGGCGGGCCGTTCCAGCAGCCCCCGCAGCCGCCGCGCGTCCCGGATGACGATCTGGCCTCGGCGCCGTTCCAGCAGGTCCTGCTCCTCCAGGCGCCGCAAGGTGCGCATGGCCGTTTCCGCGGTGGTCCCGGCCATCTCGGCCACCTCGTTGCGCCGCACCGGCAGGACGGCTCCGAATTTGTGGTGGAGGTAGAGCAGCGCCGCGGTCAGCCTCTTCTCCACCCTCTCCCGGGAAAGGAAGAGCAGCGTCTCCACGTACTGCAGGCGCTGAGCATGGCGGTTGAAGATCTCCCGCAGGAATGCGGGGTGCCGGTCCAGGAGCTGGAGCACGGCCTCCCGGGGAATGACCAGCAGGACCGTGTCCCGGGCCGCGAGCACCTCCCAGATGTAGCTGTCATGGGAGACGGCCGCCATGCCGGCGATGTCGCCGGGCAGCATGATGTCGATGCACATCCGCCCCCCGCCGGAACTGTACTGGTTGGTGCACAGGCGGCCCTCTTGGACCACGAACAGCTCCCGCGCCGGCTCGCCCGCGTGGCACACGGTCTCCCCGGCTCGGTAGCTCCGGGGGGCCGCCGCCGCGGCCAGGGCCGAGACGGCCTCCTCGGGCAGGCGCCGGAACGACCCGCGGGCGCGCAGGAAGGAGACGACCCGGGCGCGGTCCTCAGGACCGCGCCGCCCGCAGGTCGCCAGGTCGGGGTACAGCGCGTTTTGGCGCGAGCGCGCGGCGGTCCGTGTGGGCATCTGAAAAGAGATTCTATCAAAACGCCCTGACGGCCGTCATGTTTCCCGGCCCAAGGCGGTCATATACTCCTTGCCGGCTGCGCGGTATTATTCGTAATGTCAATCCAGGCGCCTTCATGCTCGATCTGACCTACCGCCTGCAGGGCCGCCGCATCCGGCTCCGGATCCCGGAGCGGCGGGTCTTCGTCCCGAACTTCGTGGGCCTCTTCAACGCCACCCAGATCCGCCTG
>JAQUNT010000102.1 GCA_028717525.1 Elusimicrobiota bacterium | reverse complement strand
CGTCACTTCCAGGGTCCTCTTGGTCGAGAGCCAAGCCCCGTTGCGCAGCAAGGTGTTCTGGGAATAGAGGAGGATCTCGGCGCCGAGCCAGACGTCGAAAACCGCTATTAGGAACGCGAGAATGTAGGATGCTTTCATGCCCTCAAGAGATGCTATATGCTATCCTTTTTTCAGGCCCGCCCGCCGCTTTTCCCCATGTCTTGGCCCAAGCAAAGGCGCATAGAGTACTTCTGGATGGTCTCCGGCCGCTGCAACTACCGCTGTCCCTACTGCGTCTACGGCCAGACGCCCACGGACCGGCGCCAGAGCCGCCAGCATTACAGCGCCGCGCAATGGCTGGAAGGCTGGCAGAGGCTGCGCCAGCGCTACGGCGAGGGCAACATCATCATGACCGGAGGCGAGCCCACCATCTACCCGGGCTTCGAAGACATGGTGCTCAAGCTCACGGACTGGTTCTGGGTCGCTTTCGACACCAACCTGTCCTGGCCCCAGGAGCGCCTGGCTCGTTTCCTGGCCCGCGCGCCGCGCCAGCGCCTGAGCTTCGAGATCAGCTTCCACCCTCATGCGGCGGACACTGAGCCCTTCCTGGAGCGCGCCAAGCTTGTGGCGGATGCGGGCTTCACCTACATCAACCGGCTGGTGGCCTATCCGGACCTGCTGGAGCGCCTGGCCTCCTTCCGCGAGGCTTTCGCGCGCCAAGGCCTCACCTTCGTGGTCAACCCCTTCCAGGGAGAGTACCAAGGACGGCGCTACCCGGAGAGCTACACGGACGAAGAGCGCGGCCTCATCTCGGGCTCCTCGGTCAACGTGGAGGCGGACCCCGGCAAGGCCCCGCACAAGGAGTTCGTCCAGCAGATACTCGCCCGGGAATCCCCCCAGGGGCGCCTGTGCCGGGCCGGCTACCAGCACATCCGCATAGAGGACGACGCCGCGGTCTACCGCTGCGGAGAATACGCGACCCTGCGCTGGGAGCCTCTGGGCCATTTCTTCGACCCAGATCTTCAGCTTTGGGACGAGCCGCGGCCCTGCCGCTGCGAGCGCTGCGAATGGGAGTACCGCTGGCTGGTGGACCAGGCTGAGCGGTTCCATAACCAATGGACGAGACCAGAGCCAGAGCCGACCACCCGCTGATCCTCACGGACCCCGCCGGAACAGGACAGGACCTGCCGGCCGCGGACCTCATCCTGCTTTCCGGAACGGTCCACTGCCCGCGCGCGGACATCCTGCGCGCCTCCAGGCCCCAGACCGTGGTGGCGGGCCCGGCCGGCTGCCTGGAGGGCCTGCCTCTCAACCAGCTGGTCCTGCGGCCTGGCCGGACCGAGAGGGTCCTGGGCGTGGACGTGACCGCCTCCGCCGTGCCTGGAGGCCTCAGCTACAAGGTGGAGCGGCCCCGCTCATGAGACAGCGCCTGTTCTTGACCTGGACCATCCACCACTCCTGCAACTACCGCTGCCCCTACTGCTTCATCACCACCGGACAGAAGGACGTATTCCTGGAGAACCGCTACCCGGGCTTGGACCGCCTGCTCTCGGCCTGGGACCGCATCCACTCCCTCTACGGGAGCTGCATCATCAAGTTCGCGGGAGGCGAGCCCTTCACCTACCCAGATTTCATGGAGCTGCTCTCGCGCCTGGGCCAACGGCACTTCCTGGACCTCTCCTCCAACATGTACTGGGACGCGGCCGAATTCATCCGCCGCGTGCCCCCGGGCGCGGCGCGCATAGAGCCGAGCTACCATCCGGGCTTCTATCCGGACCTGAAGGAGTTCGCGGCCAAGTGCGCCTTGCTCAAGTCGCGCGGCTTCATGGGCTCCGTGCACATGGTGGCCTTCCCCCCGGTATTGTCCGCGGTCATAGCCGCCAAGGACTACTTCGCAAGCCTTGGACTGGACTCCGTGCTCCTGCCCTTCCGGGGCCGCCACCAGGACAAGCCTTATCCGGACTCCTACAGCGACGAGGAGAAGCGCCTGCTCCAGGTCGCCATCGCAGCCGCTCCCGCGGGCCGCATCCAGGAGGTCAACAAGCGGTACTTCGACTGGTACGTGGACAAGCAGGACCGCATGGACGAAGCCAAGCGCCGGCTCTGCCTGCACGGAGCGGTCTACGCCAAGATCCAGCCTGACCTCAGCGTGATGCGCTGCTGCACGCCGGTGCCTCCGGAAAGGCGCCAGGAGTTCCTGGTGGGAAGCCTCCTCGACCCGGACTTCCGCCTCTTCGCGGAGGCCAGGCCCTGCGACCTGTCCCCCTGCTCCTGCTGGAAGCCCATGCTGGAGGGTCAGGAAGAGACCTGGAAGCCCCTTTGGAAGTTCGAGACCTATCCGGTCCCGGAGCCGCGATGAGCCAGTCCCCGGAACTGGTGGAGCGCCTGCGGGCTTGGCTGGAGCGCGGCCAGCCCCAGGGCCCCTACTCCGTGCACCTGAGCCCCACCATGGCCTGCGACCTCGACTGCCTGTTCTGCCGCAGGCAGGACGGGCTCAACGCCTTCCGCAAGGCCAACACCGAGCTTTCGGACGAGCGCTGGCTGCAGGTGGCCGAAGAGGCCTTGTCCATGGGCGCGCGCTTCGTGTTCATCAAGGGCGGAGGCGAGCCCTTGCTGCGGCGCGAGCTCATGCAGCGCCTCATCCCCTTGGTCAAGGCCAAAGGCGCCTGCGGCCACGTGGTCACCAATGGGACCCATATCGATGAAGGCCTGGCCCGGCTCTTCGCTGCCGCGCGCTGGGACCAGGTCACCATAAGCCTGGACGGGCCTGACCCCGCCACCCACGACTTCCTGCGCAACAAGCCCGGGGTCTTCGCCGAGGTCATGTCCGGCCTGGCGCGCCTGCGCTCAGCCAAGGCCGCCGCGGGCTCGGCCCTGCCGCGCTTGGCCTTCCACTGCGTGCTCACCAGCAGGAACTTCGACCGCATGGCGGAACTCATCGAGTTGGCCCGCGGCCAGGGCGTGGAGCACATCGAGCTCGACTCCATGAGCCTGCGCGACGAGAGCGCGCGGCCTCTGCTCATGAGCCCGGAGGCTGAGCAGCGCTTCCAGGAGCTGCTGCCCGACTGCCTCAAGCGTCTGGAACGCCATGGCCTTTCGCACAATTTCGCGCTCTTCAGCCGCTCCGGCTACGTGCGCCGCGAAGCTCCGGCTGAGCGCTGCGCCGCGTTCTGCTACTACCCCTGGTACCAGGCCTCCCTCACCCCGGGAGGGAGCATAGTCCCCTGCTGCTACGCTGAGGAGACCCATCGCTCCCAGGACAACCTCGTCAGCGTCGCCTTCCGGAAGGCCTGGGAGGAGGGCGATTGCAGGCAGTACCGCGCGGCCATGGCCGAGGGCCGTTTGCTGCCATTCTGCAAGGACTGCACGGCCATGTACGCGGACAACAACGCGGAGCTGCGGCGCGCTCTCGGGGAGGCGGACCATGCCCGCAGATGACCTGCCCCGGACCCCGCACTTCGGCCTGGACCTGACCTACGCCTGCACCTACAGCTGCCCCTACTGCGTGCTGCCCAAGGCCGGGCCCCCGAGACCGGTGCAGGACTGGCTGGCCGCCTGGCGGCGCGTCCACGGACGCCATGGCCGCTGCTACATCTACATGTCCGGAGGCGAGCCCTCGGCCTACCCCGGCTTCTACGAGCTGGTCAGAGCCTTGACCAAGATGCACACCGTGGACCTCTGCACCAACCTGGCCTGGCAGGTGGAGCGCCTGGTCCCGGAGCTGAGCCCTGAGGTCTTCAAGGTCTCGGCCACCTTCCACCCCACGCAGGTACCTTTGGAAGAGTTCCTGGCCAAGGCCGTCAAGGCCAAGGACTACCTGCCCCAGCGCTGGCCGCCCAAGCGCTCGGTCTACTTCGTGGCCGACCCTGGACAGATGGACCGCATGCCCGAGTACCAGAAGCGCTTCGAGGAGGACGGCCTGGTCTTGGTGCCCTTGCCCCTGATGAAGGGCCAAGACCTGGGCAACGACGAAGCCGAGAAGCGGGCCATAGCTGCGAGCTCCCCCAACAAGGACACGGCGGACCGCAAGCTGGACTATCAGCTCAAGCAGCTCTCCCCCAAGGGCAGGCTCTGCCGGGCGGGCCAGCTCTACGCCCTGATCCGTGGTGACGGCAAGGTGGACCGCTGCACGCGCTGCGAGGACCGGGCCCTGGGCGACTTCTTCGCCTCTGATTTCGAGCTCTGGAGCGAGCCCAGGCCCTGCGTCCAGGACTGGTGCCCGTTCGAATCCCAGTGGGTGGTGCAGGAGCAGACCGGTGCCCGCTAGCGAGGTCTTCCTCATCCAGATGCCCTTGGCCGCTAGCGAGCCGTCATTGGCCTTGGCCCAACTCTACGCCTTCCTGCGGCGGGAAGGGATCCGCGCCGAGGTCATGGACGTGAGCGTGGAGCTCTTCCAGAGGCACCGCAAGCCAGGCTACAACCTCTGGAACGAGGAGACCAACGCGGTCTGGGCCTCTGAGGAGCTGGCCTCCCAGATCCTGGAGGCGGACAAGGGCTTCATCGAGTCGCGCTTCCTGGAGCGCATCGTCTCCGCGGACCAGCCGGTGGCCGGCTTCTCCGTGAGCGCCTGCTCCTTCGCGGCGAGCCTCATCATGGCGCGCTGGATCAAGTCAGCCAGGCCGGACGCGAAGGTGGTCTTCGGCGGGCAGATCTTCACCACCACGCCTAGCACCGTGGAGACCATTTTGGCCAGGCCAGAAGTGGACGCCGTGGCTCCGGGCGACGGGGAGCTGACCTTGGCCGAGCTGGCGGCGAGGGGCTCCGGTCCGGGCCTCTTCGTGCGCGACAGCCAGGGCCGGCCGGTCTCCAGCGGGGCCCGGGCCCCGCTGGACCTGGACCGCCTGCCTTTCGCGGACTTCTCCCAGTTCGACCTGAGCCTCTACGGAACGGCCCAGCTGGGGCCGCACGACCTGCCCTTGATGGCCAGCCGCGGCTGCGTGCGGCACTGCTCCTACTGCGGGCACTGGACCGCGTGGAAGGGCTTCCGGCAGATGAGCGGAGAGCGCGTGCACGCCGAGATCATGCACCAGCGCAAGCACATGCCCAGCCTAGGCTTTGCGGACAGCGAGCTCAAGTTCTACGACCTGCTCATGAACGGCGACATGCGCAAGCTGGGCCGGCTGGCGGAACTGCTGGCGGCTGAGCCTGGGCCTAAGCTGCCTTGGAAGGAGTGCAACGCCCTCATCCGGCCGGAGATGAGCTACGAGCTCTGCCTCAAGCTCCGCGAGGCGGGCTGCCGCACGCTCATCATAGGCCTGGAGTCCGGCTCGCAGAAGGTCCTGGACCTCATGGGCAAGGGCCAGACCGTGGAGCAGATGAAGACCGTGCTCAAGGACATCGATCGGGCGGGTTTGAAGACCCGGGGCAACTTCATGTTCGGCCATCCCGGCGAGACGGACGAAGACTTCGCCGCCACCTTGGACTTCCTGCGCGAGATGCGCCCCTACATCCACCAGGTCTTCCCCAGCTACACCTTGGCCCATCTCGACGGGCCGCTGCTGCGCGAGCCGGAGAAGTATGGCGTGGCCAAGGGCCAGGACCCCCTCTACTGGCAGTCTTTGGACGGACGCAACACCTATCCCAAGCGCCTGGAGCGCTTCCGCGCTTTCCGCGAATTGGCCCAGTCCTTAGGCATGGACATGGTGGACGGCCTGGACATGCCCATGCAGGCCTACCTGGACTTCTCCATGGCCGGCTTCCACGAGTACCAGGGCCAGCCCGGCCAGGCTTTGGAGCGCTACCGCAGCTATCTAAAGCAGGACCCGACCAACGAGTTCGCGCTCAAACGCGCGGAGTCATTGGCTGGGAGCCAGGCATGAGCGAAGCGGAGAGCAGGCTCGACGAGCCCAAGGCCGACATCGTGGCCTCCTGGTTCCGGGGCCAGCCCCGGGCCCCGTACTACATGGAGGTCAGCCCGATCACGGCCTGCAACGTGAACTGCAGGTTCTGCCGCAAGAAGTCGGAGTCCGCGGACTACTACCGCCGCGCCAAGGACCTGTCGGACGAGCGCTGGTTCGAGGTCCTGGAGGCGGCCGTGGCCATGGGCACGCGCCGCATCTTCTTCCGCGGCGGGGGCGAGCCGCTGCTGCGGCGCCGGCTGCTCTTGCGCATGTTCCCCCTCATCGCCAAGCACGAGGTGGTCTGCACCTTGCTGACCAACGGGACCTTGATCGACGAGGCCCTGGCCGAGGGCTTCGTGCGCTCGGGCTGGAACGAGATCATCTTCAGCCTGCATGGCGCGGACGCCGAGACCCACGACTACATCACGGACCTGCCGGGGAGCTTCGTGCGCGTGAAGCAGGCCATGGACAGGCTCAACCGGTTCAAGTCCGAGCTCAAGAGCCAGACCCCCTACCTGAGCTTCCACGTGGTGCTGACCCGGCGCAGCTTCAGGCAGATCGGCGCGATCGCGGACCTGGCCCAGGCCCACCAGGTGGGCAGCGTGGGGGTCTTCCCCATGCACAACGCCCCCTACCCGGAGTTCGTCCAGGACCTGGAGATGCGCGAAGAGGACAAGCAGGAGTACCGCGCTCTTGTGCCGCAGTACAAGGCCCGGCTCGAATCCTTCGGCATCTCCCACGACTTCCAAATCACCTACCAGGACCCGAAGCCCAAGGATGCGGGCCCGGGAGTATCGCCGCCGCAGGCCGGCGTGCCCTGCTATTTCCCCTGGTTCTACGCGACCATCACCCCCAACGGCTTCATCTCCCCCTGCTGCTACGGCGAGGGAGCCCAGAGCAAGGGCGACCTGCACCGCGTAGGCTTCGAGGAGGCCTGGCTCCATCAGGACATGAAAGAGGTCAGGGACACCTTGCTCTCCGGGCGTCTGATGCCCTACTGCGCCAGGTGCCCCAACTGGTATCAGTCCGACAACCGCCGCTTGCGCGAGCTCCTGAGCCGGCGCCTCGTGCCTGAGGAGGTCAAGCGCAAGACCTTGGCTGACTGCGCCTCCGGAGTGGTGTTCGACTGGAGCTTCCATGTAGCCTGCAACTACCGCTGTCCGTACTGCATATTCCACGAGGACTGGCAGAAGCTGGCGGGCTTGAACCGGTTGCCGTCCTTGGATGCCTTGAAGCAGGCCTGGGAGAGGATATACCGGGACTTCGGGGAATGCTACGTCACCTTCAACGGCGGGGAGCCCACGGTGTATCCGCGATTCGCGGAGCTGATGGCGGCCTTAGGCCGCCGGCATCGCTGGAACTTCAACACCAACCTTTCCTGGGATATCCCGCTCTGGAAGAGCTTCGCGAAGGATGTGGACCTCTCCCGCGGCAGCGTGCAGCTGAGCTATCATCCGACCGAGGAGCCGGACTTCGCGGGCTTTTTGCAGCGAGCCGCATTCATCAAGACCTTGGGCTGGCGCAACTGCAGCGCCTGCATCGTAGCCTATCCTCCCATACTGGCCGACCTGCGGCGCTACGTGGAGGGCCTGCAGGGGCAGGGGCTCATCACCAGGGTGCAGCC